>JACDCK010000001.1:55336-55860 GCA_013817595.1 Pyrinomonadaceae bacterium
AATGAAAGCATGGCGGGACTAGTGCAGTTCGGTTTGAACGCGGCGAACCCGCTCAGTCTCAGAACCGAGGAGCGGTTCTATGAAAGGGCTGTCAAGAAAAAACTTCTCCTAGGCCGGCCGCCGGTCAATGATTGGTTCTCTGCAGCTAGCCACTCAAGGTTGCCGAAGCGGCTCAACTACCGTGGCCACTCCCATCCGGAGTCGCTCAACTCACCAAAGATCGCTCACTCATTCCCGGGCAGCCAGTTCACTTAACACCCCGAAGCTGCTCAACCTTGACTCTCACTCCTCTTGTTGACCGTTTTTTGCTTTCCTTAAGCGCGACTTCAATAGTCCTTTTCGTGGTCAGACTAAGCTGCCAACCATGGTTCTATTTGAGACTCCAGCCCGCAGGGCTGGGCCCTATGACTATTTCTGGTTATGCGTGGGGGCATATAGTAGCGATTGGTCCTTAGCTCTTTTCTACCTTGCCGGGACACCCGCTCCTTTGATACTCACCCACGACCCCTACGTCTTTGCGCAAA
>JACDCK010000160.1 GCA_013817595.1 Pyrinomonadaceae bacterium
CCCCCAACATCCTTCCCCTGATCTCCCTTGATGTACCGTCACGGTACAGCTGTATTTTATAAAGAAAAATTTATATTTTCCTGGTGTTTCTCTAAGGCAAAGATCTTGCGGTGGCTGTGACTTAAGCCAAAAAGGTCGCTCGGTCCCTTGGATTTAGAGGGCCAGCAGCATGGCAACGATCGCCAGAGCGGTGAGGCTGAGCTGCGCGAGCGTGGCGGCGGCCACGTGGAAGGTGGCAAAGTGGCTGGTGACGTCGGCGTCGGCACGCGCGTTGACATAGTCGAGGTAGTTGTACAGATCGTCCTCGTGACCAGTGATCTGCCACTGCACGCGGTAGTAGACGGCGTTCTGGTCCGAGCCGGGGATGGCCTTGACGCGGAAGTGCGCCACCTGCTGGCCGGGCGCGAACACCACCACAGCAGGCTCGAACACGATGCGTCCGCCGGCGGTGTGTGCGCCGCCGTACGCCGCCACCAACTGTCCGTCCTCGACAGGGCCATGCGGAATCAGAGTCATGTGCGCGTTCGGCGCGCGGCTGACGTTGATGGAGGCCTTCTGCCAGCCAAAGTTCAGCCGGTTCGGGAACTCGGGCACGATCTGGTGTCGCGACAGGATCACGTTTTGCGCATCGAGCGGCACAAAGCCATATTCGTTCAGAGACAGACCGGTTTCTAAACCAGCGTACTTGAGCGTCCATTGCAGGCCGTAGCTGTCGGCGCTGCCAAATTCTGAAGGCCGAACGTGATACAACGAGTACTGCTGCGACAGGCGGTTGCTGGCCAGTGCCGAAGCCGAGAAGTGCAGCACGCTGGGCTCCACGTAGACGTTCTCAGAGGTGGGCTTGATGTGCAACGAGAACGACGCCTGCTCGCCATACGGGAAGCCCTGCGCCACAGCATCCACCAGCCACACTTTCAGACCTTCGGCGGAGCCATCAGTGTAGATGGCTGGGATCGGCGAGAAGTTCAGCTCGGGAATGATCACGACCTGCATCTTGTTGAAGATGTCACTGTAGTCGTACAGAGCCGCGTCCACACCGCTCACAGCGACGTTCACATGTCCATGTCCAAAGCTGGGTTGGTTGTGCGGAATGCTGATGGGCATGAACGACAGCGACGCGGTCAGCTGACCGGCAGCGTACACAAGCGTGGCAGCGGGCTGGCCGCCGTTGAACTGCAGGTTCGGGTGCGAGATGGTCAGCGTGACGGCGTTGACGGGCGGCGCAGTCAGAGTGATGGTATACAGCGGCGACTCGCGGTTCACCATGAACGCGGGGAAGTTTGTCGCCTGCTGAGGATTGCTGATGAGGTATTCCGCACTGTTGGTCAGGTCAAAGTAGAACGCACGCCGGCGCACAACCAGCTGCGCATCGGCAGTCGGGTGGCTGGCATAGTAGGCGTTGCCGGCGGCGCTGCCATCCAGCACTGAGTTGGTCTGCACGGAGGTCACCGCGCTGAATTCATCTTCATTGTCGTCATCATCGGCCGATGCTTGCGTGACGGGTGCCGACACAATGTACTCAAAGTGCTGCGTGGTACCGTCCGACTGGTCGGCGAACGACACCACGAATGGGAACGCTGGTGTGCTGCTGCCCACCGCAAAGTACTGCACGCCGGTCGACAGCAGGAACGCGCGGAAGCCCGCCGGTGTGACGCCGTCCAGCAGCTGCACGTTACCAGTGTACCGAACACCGACCACGTGCTCGCCAGCGGCGTAGTTCACAGCGTAGCGCTGCAACCTGGTGTTCACGTTGATGCTTGACACAGGCTCGTACTTCCATGCGTCAGCTCCTCCAAGCACCACGTTCAGCAGAACGCTGTCGCGTGCGCCACCAGCGTCGTCGCTCGATGGCACCCACGTCACGTCAAAGTACTGCGCCGAGCCGTCGGCACCAGCATCAAACACGCTCTTCGACAGCACAAAGTCCGAGCCAAAATCCAGCGTCACACTGACGTCCTCGCCATCATCATGATCATCAAACTGCAGCTCAATTGGTCCGTACCGAATGCCTGCCACCAGCGTGTCATCGTCTGCGAGGCCGTTAAGCTCAGGAGCCTGACGGCGAACAACAGTGAGGCTGTCCTTCGTGTCCTCGTTTTCATTGTAAACGCGGAAAATATACTGATCGGGACCGCTGAGCGAGTACGACCACTCGTGTGTGCCAAGAACGTCACCGATCACGGCAAACTCGATGTAGTGGGCACCGTTAGGAGCAAACTCGAACGACGCCGGCACAAACCGCACACCACCCGATGCCGCACCAGAGCCGCGCATGCGAGGAGTGACAGTCAGACCATTCACCACTGGAGAATCAAGCGAAAGAGCTCCGAAGCCAACACCAGATCCAATGGCGGCTTCGCTGTCCTCAGCTGTATAGATACTGATGATGCGCGGAATCACAGCAATGAGCGACATGGCAGGCGCGCTGTAGTAGACCGCGTCAGCACCATACTTGACCAGCCGAATCTTGGCGTCCCATTCGTCTAGCGGGAACTGACCATCGTGGTCGTCGTTGCCTTCTGCCACTGGCAGCACAAAGAACGTTACCCGCCACAGTTGCTGTAGATCACCATCCACAGCGAAAGTGCCAGCACCAGCCGATACTGGCTCGATGATCGAGCCGGGCAGCGTAAGGTTGTATGAGAAGCCACGCGGAGGAGGCACCTGAATCGTCACCCACAGCAGAGAACTCTCGCCAGCCTTGAAAACGTTAGCAATGTCTGTGAATGGCGACATTGAGAACGACAACAAGGACATAGTCGCGAGAGCCACTTCGAAATCATCAGGCATGTTGGACACAACAACCTGATCCTGCACTGAGAAACCACTTGGCCCTGAAAGTCGCACCACAACGCCTGTGTCCAGATCCGACAGCTCACGGTCGTCGATATTGGTCAGGAACTGCCAGTTGGTGTCAAACCGCGCGGTGAAGCACGCGATCGGGCTCGCAGCGCTGAGCAGCAGCGCGTTCGGAGGCTGAGCGCCTGCCACCGGTGTCACCGGGTCGAAGATCACAAAGCCCTGGTCAGGCACCACCGAAAGCCACACCTGATCGGTCGACGACAGCGCGCCAGTGAACGCCGGTGCAATGCAAAATGGTCGCGACTTCTGCCCGGTGGACAGCAACGTCACGTCCGAGCCATCCCAGTTGATCACTGCAAACCGATGACGCTGAAATTGCACAATTTCCACAGCGTTGGGCAGCGCGTACCAGCTGCTGTCGGTGGCGGCGCCAGCTGACTGCAGCGACACCGAGTACGCAATCTCGAAGCTGTCGGCGTCGTTTTCGAGACTTGTGGGCGACGTCACACGCATCGGTCCCGCCAGGAAGCCAGTGGATCCCGCCGGCACCACAAAGCTGCCAGTGGTGTTGCTGTTGCTGACGTTGGCGCTGCTTGCGAAGCTGGTGTACAGGCCGGTGATGGCGATAACGAAGCCGTTGCGCGTCGGCGGTGTCCACTTGAACTGCATGTAAAAGTCCTGGTTCACAAACGGACCGTCGGTCTCGCCGCCCTGCTCGCCAGTGATCGACACCTGCACTTGGTTCTGCACAATGTTGAACACATAGGTGCCGTTTTGCTCAAAGTCAAAGCCCGAGTTGGCATCAAGCAGCGCAGCGTTGCTCAGCACCGGCGTGCCAAAGCTCAGCGTCACGTCCGACACTGCGCTGCTCTGAGTGGTCATGTAGAACATCACCGTGGTGGTGTCGCCGCTGAACACAAAGCTGCTGATCTGTGTGGGCGTCGTCGCTTGGCGCTTGCCGGCGGCGGCGCTGTTGCACTGCCACAGCTTGATGGCGCCGGCAGGAGTGATGTTGAACGGCAGCTCGACCTTGGCCTGACCGATGGCGGCAGCGGAAGTGCCCAGCTGCGCGACAAAGCCCGATGCGGCGCTGCAGTTGAACAGCGACTCGGGCATGACCGGCAGCGTGATCGCACCGCTGTCAGCGGCGCCAGGAGGGAAGTTACGCAGCTCAAAGTCGTATGATTCGGGAGTCAGTCTGAGCAGCGGTATCGAATAGGCGCCGTTGGGATAGATGCCGCGCTGATCGCCCAGTGCCGAGGTTTCGTTAGCGATGGTCGCAGTGGAAGGCGATGTCTCAACCACAACAAAGTGCACCACATATGACGACACGCCCAGAGGCTTGGTGATGTTGGTAAAGTAGAACGTGGCGGTAGGCTGCTCACGAGTGAGTGTGACCTTGGGAGGGACCATCTGAATGTGGTTCACGTAGCGCGACACCTGATTGGGATCTGCGCCATCGGGAACTTCAATGATGGCGCGGACCGAGATCTCGAGCGAGCCGCCAGTGTTGTCCTTGCCGGGCATGAAGCGACGCAGCCACTCGTTCATAGCGCTGCCTTCGATAGAAAAATCCTCGCCCTCAAAGGCAGTGAGAATCTCCTCGTTCAATGGCAGCCCAACAACGTAATCGGGGGAGTTCTTGTTCGGCTTCACAAAGGAATTGACGATGCCACTATCAAGTTCGAATATTCTGTTGTTCAGCACGGTATCATTTTCGTCGGTGGGGCTCCACAAGAATAGAGGGCGGGGAGAGATAACAGTACCCCAGTTGCCGTCGCGAACCGCACCAGATTCTTGCTCATTATTCTGATTATAGAAATCGAAGTACGTTTCGCCATTAGAGCCTTGATACTCAAACACGTAATTGGGGGCGTTGGTGCGCGCCCAGCACAAATCGAACTCGAACAGCGCGCAGATCTCATCGGGGTCGGTGGGTTGGGCGCAGTCAGTGCCATTCTCGATCCATTGGCACGCCACCAGCCACTCGATTTGCAGCCATGACAATGGCACGGTGTTGTCATCTGCCATAGAGGGATCGCTAACATTGAAGCCGCTCGAGCCAGGTCCGGACCAGTAGCCAGCACTGGGGTTGCTCGCCCACAGGGTGAAAGTGGCACCAGCACTGTTGACGGTCTCGCTATCAAAGAACGCCACAGCTGCGTCATAAATGTCGCTCGAGTTGGTCAGCCTAAATGCAGCCCACTGAGGGCTGACAGTAAGTGCGCGCACAGCAAGGTAGTCTCCTCCTTCGATGTTGTCATTCTCAAAGTCGCCATTCGGAGCCTGCTCATCACTGGAGGTCCAGTCCTTTTTAGCAGGAACCGGCTTAAGAACAGTAGGACCAGTTTTGATGATACCGCGTGGACGAACAAGGTATTGTTGACCGTCCATGGCGATACTCTGGTTGATCATGGCGAAATGGTTGATCGCAGAAAGACGCTTTGAAGCAGAATAAAAGGATGTATCGTTCCGCACGCGAACATTCTTGATAACAAAGCTGTTACCCCAGTAAAGAGGGCCATAGCTGGCTCCATACCAGCTATGCCAGTCATTCATTCCGTTAAACGCGTTGTTATACCAATAATTGGCTGAAAAAAACGGCGCGGGCTGAGTCAATAACGAGGTACGAGAAACAATGGGCGCGCCAGAAAGATAAGGATCATCCAGGTCAATGGTGGAATTTAGCAGCCTGCCGTCTTCGGCCGACTTGCCGCCATAAACCACCGCGATGCACGCCAGCACCAGCAACAAAGCAGCAGTTGCATGCGCCATGCGTTCGAATCAATATACCGGTACGGTACTGCAGAACACGAAACAAAGTAAAAACAACACCGAGCTGTGCTCGCCGATCCAACCAATAGCAACGCGCGATGACGTGATGATTAGTGGTGGAGTTCTTCAGCGAAACGTCAGCAAAAGATAAAAAAATGCTAATTCCATAAATAGCAATATACCATTTTTGGAATGTTTGCACCTTCCTTATTAGGCTCGTCGCGCCATAGCAACGCTTTCGCCTAACGTTCCCAATTCGGCCGGCGCCTAGCAACGGCGCTTGCTCTTCGCCCATTGGCTGGAACGCGCGCCAACATCTTTTCAGCTCTCGCGTTTTTCCTTTGTTCTCTTTGCTCGTGACCGTCGCTCCTCGCACGCTCGAACCACCAAAGCTCATTAATTTTTTTGGTTGTTAATATGAAGGCTATCATCGCTATCCTTGCCCTCTTTTTGGCCGTCGCGCTGGCTGATCATTGCGCTAACTACCAGACCTCGTACGAGTGCCAGCTCGGCAGCGATGATATGGATTGCTGCATTTGGTGCAAGACCAAGGGACAGAAGGGCGGCTCGTGCGTTTCTGGCTACGTTCCCAACCATGACGGTGCTGCTGGCACCTCTCCCCGCCGTCGCGCTGGCAAGAGCTGGCCTTGCGGTGCTACCACTTGCACTGGTGGCTTTGAAGGCCGTTGCGCCCAGACTGCCAACTGCCCCAACCAAACCCCCGACATTGCTGGTAGGTGTTACAAGTTGTTTATGTTGTTATGTTTGTTGTTTCTGTTGGGTGTAAGTAAGTTAACAATAATTCTCACGTAGGCGTTTGGTACTATCCCCCGGAGTGCTTCACCGTTGGTGGCCAGTTCACTGTTAAGGTCGGCACTGGTGGTTCTTTCACCCTCGACAACACCACTCGTCAGGCTATCCGCATCCCCCGCCTGTCTGGCGCCATCGATGTTTCCGGTCAGGTTGTCCTGTCCGACGGCGAGTCGCAGTGCTACGGTAAACGAAATTGCCCCTGAAGTGAAAGGTATCTAACTTGTTTTCTCATAGGCTACGCTTCCGAGCGTCAGATGTCGTTCTCCTGCCCTCAATCTGA
>JACDCK010000161.1 GCA_013817595.1 Pyrinomonadaceae bacterium
CACAAAGAACAAAGAACAAAGCACAAAGAGCGAAGCACGAAGTACTATCTATCGATCTCGCCTAGTACGATATCGAGCGATCCAATAATTGCCACAATGTCGGCGATCATCGCGCCCTCTGCCATCTGGGGCAGAGCAGAGAGATTTACGAAACTTGGTCCGCGAAAATGCACGCGCGAGGGTTTAGGCCCACCGTCGGATCTGACATAAACGCCAAGTTCACCCTTCGACGCTTCAATGGGCATGTAGACCTCACCAGCCGGCACGTCGAATCCTTCGGCGACGATCAGGAAGTGGTGAATCAGCGCGTCCATGTGGCGCTTCATTGCTTCGCGATCGGGAAGAACCACCTTGGGAGCATCGGCTTTGACTGGACCAGGCTTCAATCGTGCCAGAGCCTGGGTGACAATCTTGTGCGATTCCTTCATCTCGCGCATGCGCACAATGTACCGGGCCCACACGTCGCCGTCGAACACAGTGGGGACCTCAAAATCATACCTCTCGTAGCCTGTGTAAGGATTCGCGCGGCGAATGTCGAGATCGACTCCGCTGCCGCGCAGACACGGGCCCGAGAGTCCCCAATCAATAGCATCTTCTGCAGAGATGACGCCGACGCCCTGAGTTCGTTTCTGAAAGATTCGGTTTCCAGTAAGTAAGGTGTGAAATTCGTCAACCGACTTGAGAAAACCATCAAGAAACTGCTTTACGCGACGCTCGAAGCCCGCAGGCAAATCCATCATCAAACCACCGATGCGGAAGTAGGACGGAGTCAAGCGGCCACCCGAAGCGGCTTCGATCAAGTTAAGAATCTTTTCACGTTCGCGAAAACAATAGAAGAAAACGGTCATCGCGCCGATATCCAGCGCATGAGTACCCAGCCAAACCAGGTGCGAGGCAATGCGCTGGAGTTCGCAGGTTAAGACGCGAATGGTTTGCGCGCGCTCCGGGATCTCCAGAGCTAGAAGCTTCTCGACAGCCATCACATAAGCCAGGTTGTTCCCGAGTGGATTCAGATAATCCATTCGATCCGTGATGACTATCCCTTGCTGATACTTCTTGTACTCAAAGAGCTTCTCCATGCCTGTATGGAGATAGCCAATGTCAGGCGTCGCCTTCACTACCATTTCACCGTCCAGCACGAGCTCGAGTCGCAATACGCCATGAGTAGAAGGGTGCTGCGGCCCCATTGAGATGGTCATCTGGGTGTCGAGCGGGCGATCGACAATCTCGAATTGTGGTGGAATGACTGTGGAAGTGCTCATTTAGGTTTCGCTAATTTCCGATTTCCAATTGCCAATTGCCAAGTGCCAATTCCCAACTGCCAATTGGCTGCTCCAATCTCCCCACCGAGCAATCTCCAATAAATCGGCAATTGGAAATTGGCAATAGGCAATCATTTCAGGCTATATGGCTCGTAGCCACGCAAGGGAAAGTCTTTGCGCAGTGCATGCCCTTGCCAGTCGTCGGGCAAGAGAATCCTTCTCAAGTCCGGATGCCCATCGAAAATGATGCCGAAGAAATCAAACGTCTCACGTTCGTGCCAGTTTGCCGTTCGCCACACGTTGGTAACTGTGGGCACATGCAGATCGTCTTCGGTTAATAAAACCTTTAGTCTTACTCGATGATGGGTAGTTGTAGAAAACAGATGGTAATTAACTTCAAACCGGGGCTCTTCCTCCGGCCCGCGATCAACGCCGCAAAGGTCGGCTAGAAAATCAAAACGTGCCTCGGGCGAGTTCTTAAGTTGGGAGCACACCGCTTGAATATGTTCGCGCGGCACCATCGCCGTTATCTCGCCATACGCCTCTCGAACTTCAGTTATCCAATCCGGGTGCTCACGCTGTAACGCCGTCACCAAAGGGGACGGCGTTGAATTCTGAGTTGAAGTTGTGGGGGTCTGCCCCGGCAAAGCCTGCTCGTTGTCTGCCCCGTTTGTCATTATATGAATCGCCCCCCGTTAGGAGGAGCGGCGGCGTTCGTGTTTTGAAGCGATTGTATAAGGCCGCGATTCCGGCAGCACGTTCTCTCTGGCGGTTGACCCGTCAGTGACGGGTAGCGTTCCGGGTACTACCGCCTCGCGGGCCTCCTCTTCCGGAACATCTCTACGGTCCCGCGAGGATTCTTTCATCACTTTGTCCTGCAACATCATCACTGCATGAATCAGCATCTCGGGACGCGGCGGACAGCCAGGAATGTAAACGTCCACCGGGACAATCTTGTCCACACCCTGAACGATTGCATAATTATCGAAGACTCCGCCGGAGGTGGCACATGCGCCCATGGAGATCACCCACTTCGGTTCCGGCATCTGATCGTAGATACGTCGCAGCACCGGGGCCATCTTTCTCGAAACCCGACCGGACACAATCATTACATCAGCCTGGCGCGGACTGGCGCGAAAGACTTCAGAACCAAAACGGGCCAGGTCGTTGCGCGAAGATGTGGCATTCATCATTTCGATGGCGCAACAGGCCAGCCCAAACGTCGCGGGCCACAGCGATGATTTGCGCGCCCAATTGATCAGGGAATCCAGACGCGTGGTTAACACTTCCGGCAAGGCCGCGGCAATGACGTTTTCGAGTCCCATGAAACCTCTTACTAAGAAACTAGGCCGCCGTGCGGGTCTGTCCCCGCTGTCGCCTCTCCATGTCGGCCAGCAACCGGCCTTCAGCTTCAGCGTCGCGGCGCGCTCGATCGCTCCAGTCGAAAGCACCCTTCTTAATAACGTAGACGTAACCGGCCAGCAGCAATACGATGAAAATTATCATCTCGAAGTAGACCAAAGTTTTGAGACCGTAGGCTGGACTAGCAAGGGTTCTGAAGACCACCGCCCAGGGAACCAGGAAGATGACTTCAATATCAAACAAGATAAAGATCATCGCGATCAGGTAGAACTTCACTGAAAAGCGCTCGCGTGCGGTACCGACCGGATCCTTGCCACATTCGTACGGCATCAACTTCGTTCTGGTCCTCTTTCGCTGTCCGATAAACTGCGAGATAAAAATGTTCATCACGGCGAAACCGCCAGCTACGACGAACATCAAGAGAACGGGCAAGTAGTCATTAAGACGAAATGGCATCTTGAAGATCCTGGCCGCAGCCAGTCGCAAATCAGATCGGTGCGCGTCAGTAGCCGGCAACCGCGGCGACTGACACGCGTGACTCTAGATTGAGAATCATTGTACAAGCCGAATCGTAGTCGAAGTGATCGAGGGTGTCAAGCAACCTTATCTGGCAAAAAAGCGCGAAGAAAATGACAATTGACCCCGCAAAAATTTCTGTGTTAACTTGCAGGGAAGCCTTTCGAAAGGCCACCTGGTTTGAAATCTGCGGGATGATTTGATTCCGATGATCTATTCAATGAAGACACACCACGACGGCGTGGCTATCGTAGTGGCGCAGAATCCTAGCTTCACCTCTGGCCGCGCGGCCATTCTGATCAAGGCCCTGGTTTGGAGGCAGTGCGACCGAACTGCGGCTCCTTATTCATGCTGACTGATCGAAGTCGAGCGAGTCTCTTGAACCTGCGAATAAATGGGGAAGACCGCGAAGTCGTAGATAACCTCTCGCTTAAAGAACTAGTCACCCAACTCGACCTCACACCCGAGCGAATAGCAATCCAACTCAATCAGAACGTGGTGCGCCGTGCTGATTGGCCCTCGACCGTGCTGAAGGAAAATGATCAGGTAGAGGTTGTGCACTTTGTGGGCGGGGGAGAACCAGTAAGCAGTCGGCAGTAGGCAGCCGGCAGGAATAATCAGGCCGCTCATTGGGAATTCCGGAAGTCGGATTGCAATCCGCAATTCTTGTTTCAGTTTGCTTCCGTTATGGTTTAAAGTCCTTTCATAATCAATGAGCAAGTAAGCTTTAACTATGTCAACAGTGGTATCAGCTAAGTCGGATCGTTTCGAAGTCGGCGATCGAACGTTTACGTCTCGTCTGATCATTGGCACGGGGAAATACCGGACCTACGACGAGATGAAAGCGGCACACCGCGCATCGGGCGCGGAGATGGTTACGGTGGCTGTCCGGCGGGTGCCTCTGGATCGCAGCGCTGAATCGTTTCTTGATCACCTCGATCCTGCGATGCAGCTCCTGCCCAACACTGCGGGATGCTACACGGCCGAAGAGGCAATTCGCACTGCGCGACTCGCCCGCGAAGCCCTGCAAACTGATTTGATCAAGCTTGAGGTAATCGGCGACCAAACCACGCTCTTTCCGGACAACGAGCAGACGCTCGAGGCCGCGCGCGTCCTGGTCCAAGAAGGTTTCACCGTCCTTCCGTATTTTACTGACGATCTGATCATGGCCAAAAAGCTGCTGGATGTCGGATGTCCGGCCGTAATGCCGCTGGCCGCCCCAATCGGGTCGGGCCTAGGTATTCAAAATCCCGCCAACCTCAGAATCATGCGCGAGCAACTTCCCGAAGCCACGATTATTGTTGATGCCGGCGTGGGTACGGCCAGCGATGCGGCCATTGCGATGGAACTGGGTGCGGACGCGGTATTGATGAATACCGCAATTGCCGAAGCGCAAGATGCGGCGAAGATGGCCCAGGCGATGAAGCTAGCAATTGAGGCCGGAAGGTTCGCCTACCTGGCGGGTCGAATGTCGAAGCGACTATATGCCAGCGCGTCCAGTCCTCTGACAGGCGTGGTACGCTGACCTTCCGTTAGTCCTCAAATCGGAACTTAGTTTCAGCCTGGCCTATTTGTTTTCTGAAGCGTTTCCATAAAAAACCGGTGGAGGTGGCGGTTGCGGAGCCGATATCAATCCCCTTAAGCCGCCAAAGTTCTCTCGAGCCGCTCGGCGCTCAGTTTTATAGCTTCCCAGCCGGATAGGTTCTTATCAACCACTAACTGATAGGGCGAAAGCAAAGATTACACCGGTGGCTAGAAAACAAAGGACGTAAAGAAGTACAAGCGCCGCCAGATACGTGACCATCTGCATGAGAACCTCCGGTGGAACGTCGTCTGAAATGTTGTCAGAATTGGAACGGGTCGCGATTCCAACGTATGTTGAGCGTTCCACACAGTTGACCCGGTCGCTACTCGCTTGTCGGTTCCCGTGCCGGCGCTCGCGAGGGTGCGGATTAGATCACTCAGCAACTTTCTGCGAACGGAGGTGCTCCGCAACGACAACGCGAATCATGTTGTAGCTGATGGTTTCCGGTAGAGAATCATGTAGCGGTTTGAGTTTCGCGGTGCCGTGGTCGGCGATGGCTGCTTCAATAAGGGCGCGATTGGCATCGGAGACAAATTGCGTAGTGTCTATCGCGTAGCCTTCGCTAATGCAGTTAATTAGGTGACCCTCGACCGTTCCGGTTGTGCAGTTGCGTTGCCGGGCGATTTCTTCGATCGAGAGTCCTTGCTGATAGAAGCCGTAAGTTTCCATCATTGTCTTCGTCGGGCTGTGTTCTTCGGGAACTGGTGCGGTGACATGTGACTGATCGTCAGTGACTTGGGGAAGCGCCAATTCGATTGGCTCTTGCTCCCGCATGACGCGGTCGCCTAGTTCAGTTATTGAAACCGTCGGATACTCACCTGGGCTGACTCTGAGGCAACGCGCGCGAATCAGCGCATCTACGTAGATCAGAATGTCGTCTTGGCGCATGTCTTTCAACAGACCGTAGGTTGATAACTCATTAAGGTGTGCCTGCATCACATTCTTTGCTGCTGAGCCGCGGAGGGTCGCGGCAAGTACCGTCTTCCCAAAGCGACCCCTCATCCGGGTCGCGCCTGCCAGGATCTTGCGCACGCGTAGGGTTTCATCGCTGCTGAGCACTCGGGGCGCGTAGTCACGCAATTCGGTGCGAGTTTTGCCGGAGCGGTGGGACGCAGGCGAATTGTTCAATACCTCTGCGCTGGTTAGGGGACTCCTTGCTCCCGACTGTGGCGCACAGTTTCCGCAGGTGCCGCATTGTCGTGCGTGATTGCGATCACCGAAATAGTCGAGAATGTGAGCGCGGTAACAATGTTCCGTGTAGCAGAAGTCGATCATCTCGCGAAGTTTCCGCCGTTCGAGGGCCGCACGCCGCGTTACATCCGCTGGGTTGACCCGAAGTCGCGAGGGAAGGTTATCGAGCATTACGATGTGCCGTGCCCGGCGGGCTGCGGCCCCGGTCTGTGGCATTCCACCAGCAGGCGAGACGCCTGAGCTCCCAGCAGAAAACGCCGCTGGGCTCACAGTGGACGGCGCCACACGTTCGATGTGACCGGCGCGTTCGAGCAAGTAAAGAGACGACTGCACCGCCATCTCATTGGCCACCCCAGCGCGCTTTCCGATCTCAGCTGCCGAAAGTTCTATCCGCTTAAGACCTGTTGACGAAAGAGCGTCGTAAACGCTTTGCACAAGTTGGGAGCTCGGATAAGAGCCTTCGATGAAGAAGTCGTGCGTGTTCTTGTCCGCGTAATTGAATAGCAAGACACAAGACGATCGCAGGCCGTCTCGTCCTGCGCGCCCGATCTCCTGATAGTAAGCTTCAATCGATCCGGGCATCTGGTAGTGGGCGACGAATCTGATGTCCGGCTTGTCGATGCCCATGCCAAAAGCGTTGGTGGCAACAATCATTTGCTTGCGCCCGGCCATAAAACTTTCCTGCGCTTTCACACGCACCGAATCGCTCATGCCGGCGTGATAGGCGGCGACA
>JACDCK010000162.1:0-1306 GCA_013817595.1 Pyrinomonadaceae bacterium
AGCAGACGGTCGCGCTTCCGGCTAGTACTACCAATTGACCAAATATGTTGCGGGCCAAACCCAAACGAAAGAGTGATCGCGGCAACCCGTCCGGCCGTTTGCCTCTTTCTGATTACTGCCGTCTGCCGTCTGCCACCTGCCTACTGCCAACTGTTCTACTTGCCGCCGCCTTCGTTACAGCATTCTGTCCGCAAGCTCTTGCTCAAGGCAGCGCCTGGAAGCGCCAGTCTACCGGCACACTTGCCTGGCTCCATTCAGTCTTCTTTCTGGATCAGAACCGGGGCTGGGCCGTAGGTAGCAAAGGCGCGTTGCTTGCCACCGAGGACGGCGGCAGGAGTTGGGAAGCCAAACCGCGTCCCTCGGAGGATGTGCTTCGCGACATTTATTTTTCAGATGAACTCAATGGCTGGGTCGTCTGTGAGCGAAACGTCTACGAACTGAAAACCAAAGAGGACCCGCGCACTTATCTAATGAACACGACTGACGGCGGCGAACACTGGAATCGAGTCAACATCGGTGGTGTTGATGTTGACGCACGTCTGGTTCGGGCCGTCTTTAGTCCCAGCGGTCGCGGGTGGGTCTTTGGCGAGGGCGGGGCCATCTACACGTCACGAGACTCCGGCGCAAATTGGGTTCGCTTGCAGTCGCCCACGCGGCACCTGCTGCTGGGCGGTACATTTGTTGACGACTACCGCGGTTGGGTGGTTGGCGCAGGCTCCACAATCTTGCAGACATCCGACGGGGGCGAAACATGGCATAGATCCCAGTTGCCTGACGCGAAAGGCGTCCGCTTCAGTGCGACTTCATTTATAGACAATCGCCTCGGTTGGGCAGTCGGTAGTGGTGGTAGCATTTACCGCACTATCAACGGAGGACGAACCTGGCAGGCGCAAAATTCGACCGTCTCCGCTGATCTTTTTGACGTCAAGTTTCTTGATGCCGTAGAGGGTTGGGCCGCCGGCGCGGAAGGCACCTTAATTTACACTAACGACGGTGGTTTGCACTGGACTGTCGAGACGAGCGGTACCACTCATCCGCTGGAGCGTGTATTCTTCGCGGGTCGCAGACACGGCTGGGCCGTGGGCTTTGGCGGGACAATCCTGGCTTATGTGAGAGCTGAAGCGCCCCGGTTGCGAAGATGACTTGGGAACGGCGAGATGTCATCGCTCAGCTCATATCGCGGACAGGAGCATTTCGCCCATCCGCAGCTTCGAATCCTTAAAACCAGCTTGGGCTATAAACATCGCGCACTCCGTGGCTATGCTTCTTCTGTGGCCTCGCCCGTTGCCTCAACTTTTCGCTCGGG
>JACDCK010000162.1:1316-6609 GCA_013817595.1 Pyrinomonadaceae bacterium
ATCCTGGCCTATGTGAGAGCCGAAGCGCCCCGGTTGCGAAGATGACTGGGGAACGCAGATCTTGAATCACCCTTCAGAGAAAGCGAGTGAAGTTTGCTAACAGTAGAATCATTTCTCGTGATGCCGTTGCTTGCTGTCAGGCTTGGCTTCCTCGCTCCGGTTCCACTGGCTCAGGGCGAGGCGCCCAATAAGACTCCGAACAGTTCTCAGCATTAGGGTAACGCACATCTCTGGCAAGAACATTTCCCTTCTCCGGAGCTTCGAATCCTTAAAACCAGCTTAGGCTATAAACATCGCGCCACTACGTGGCTATGCTTCTTCCTCTGTGGCCTCGCCCGTTACCTCAACTTTTCGTGTGGGACGCATGTGCGGAAAAAGAATTACGTCGCGGATTGATGGCCGGTTTGTCAGCAACATGACGAAGCGATCGATGCCGATGCCTATTCCTGCTGCCGGCGGCATCCCATACGACAACGCTCTAATGTAGTCTTCATCCATTACCATCGCCTCTTCATCCCCACGCTCGCGTTGCGTCATCTGATCGTTGAAACGGTCGTACTGCTCTTTAGGATCATTGAGTTCAGAAAACCCGTTGGCGCATTCCATGCCGGCGATAAAGAGTTCAAAGCGCTCGGCCACTGACGGATCACTAGGGGAGGCCTTCGAGAGTGGAGAGAGAGGCTTGGGAAAATCCGTAATAAACGTGGGTTGGACCAGGGTGTGTTCGACAGTTGCTTCGAATAACTCCGCCAACCGAGCCCCACTAAGACTATCGAGATTGGAGTCCGCAGGACCAGGCGACCCATATTCCCTGATCCCCTCCCTCATCGTCAGTCGTTCAAACGGTTTCGCAAAATCGAGCTCATGCTCGCCATAGCGCAGCTGCGTTGTCCCCAAAACCTTAACAACATTTGCTTGCAGCATCTCTTCACACAAATCCATCATTTGGTTCACGTCCGCATAGGACCAGTAGAACTCCAGCATTGTGAACTCGGGATTATGTACCCGGTCAATACCTTCATTGCGGAAGTTGCGGTTCAGTTCGTAAATCTTCTCGAAGCCACCGACCAAGAGTCGTTTCAAGTACAACTCAGGTGCAATGCGAGCGTATAGATCGATGTCCAGCGCATTGTGATGTGTCTTGAAAGGTCTGGCTGCGGCGCCGGTGGCTTTGGGCGTCAGCATCGGCGTTTCAACTTCCACGTAACCGTCGGCTTCCAGGAAACGGCGCATCTCCCGGATGATCTCCGAGCGTCGCTCAAAGACTTCACGTGGAGTTAGCTCGCCGTTGTCCCGCTCCAATTTCAGACTGCCGGCAATGAGATCTGCATAGCGCTGGCGCTGGCGAATCTCCGGGTCGTGAATGCCGTGCATCTTGTCGGGCAGCGGCAGCAGCGCTTTGGCGAGGAACTGCAAGCTTTCGACGTGGACCGAAAGCTCGCCGGTTTTAGTGATAAAGAGATAGCCCTCGGTGCCGATGAAATCTCCATGATCCAAAAGCTCGAGGAGTTCCCAGCCTTTGCCTTCCTCTTCGATCAAGGCCCGGGTGTCATTGTTAACAGCTCGCACGTCGGCCTTGCGAATGTAGATCTGCAGGCGCGACACACCATCCGAGAGGTGTAGGAACGCGGCCTTGCCCATTACGCGTGGTGGCGAGGCGATTCGCCCTGCCAGGCGCACCACAATCTTATTCAGTTGCTGGTTTGCCTCTTCAATCGCTTCGGGAGTTGGACGTGCTCCGTCCACAGACGTGGGTTCAAACCCTCGGAACTTTTCAGCCATCGCCGTGATCGTATCTTCGCGTCCGCTGTCAACAACCCGGCTGCGCTCGAATTTGTTTGGATAGACGTTGCCTACCAGCTGGCGCAAGGATTCCAGGTGTTCATGCCGCGCGCGGGTTTGGTCGTTTTCCCCAATGACATCTGTGAAGCGTGTGGACAACGGTCTCGCTCCTGAAGCAAAGCGCTGATTATAGAGAGCGATGTGAGTCAGGGCAAATAAGTGCTACCAAGAGAGCAGGGGTTAACCGCCCTTCCTGACCTTAGAGACTTCTATCTTTGAGTGAGCGTTCTGAGGTTGAGAGCCCTCACGCGTGACTCTCGTTCGAAAGTTGAATTGCTCTGGGTCAGGAGAGCGTTTAACCCCGCCTTGGGTGGCAGCGCTTTGGCGAACTGGTTCGACCTCATGCTAGATTGGTATTCGAATGAGCGGCAAGATACTCAGCCACGAAGATCTGCTTCGGGAGCGTACAGCCCTGCGCGCTGAAGGTAAAAGTTTAGTCTTCACCAACGGCGTCTTCGACCTGTTGCACGTCGGGCACGTGCGTTACCTCCAGCAGGCGCGAGCGCTCGGCGACGCGCTGGTTGTGGCGATTAATAGTGATCGCAGCGTTCGAGAACTCAAAGGGAGCAGCCGACCGGTGATCGTGGAGCAAGAGCGCGCTGAAATACTCGCGGCTCTGCGGCAAGTGTCCTATGTGACTATCTTCGATGACATCTCCCCACGCGCACTAATCGCAAAGCTGGTTCCCGATGTCCTCGCCAAGGGTGGCGATTATGGCCTTAACAAGATTCACGGCCGGGAGGAGGTGGAGGCCGCGGGTGGCAGAGTGGTTTCATTGCCGTTCATTGAGGGTGCTTCAACAACCGCTGTTATTGAGCGAATGCGGAAGAAGTCGTGAGTAGTACGATCCAAACAGCGTCGGGCCTGCGTAACGCGTTGCAGCGAGTGACGGAGAATCCGGAGTTCAAACAGCTTGCCGCCGAAATCGAACGCGGCGCACGCGTGATATCAGTCAGTGGGCTGGTAGCCGGCTCCGCTCGCGCGTTAGCCATCGCGGCCCTGCAGCGCCAAACCGGGAAGCTCTTCGCTATCGTCACGCAATCAAATCGCGATCTCGAGTCATTGGAGCGGGACCTTCGTTTCTGGTACTGTGCGCTGGCCGGGAAAACTGATTGCGACAAGGAAGTGCTGCTCCTGCCCGCCTCGGAAAGCGACCCCTACGCCGGTTCATCACCGCATGCGGAAACTCTGGAACAGCGCGCGCTGACTCTCTGGCGCCTGGCTCGGCACTCTCAGGATTTTGTGCTTCTGACGGCTCGCGCACTGGCCCGCAAGACGATGGCTCCCGCCGAAATTGCTCGCGCGGGAGCATTGCTTAAACGCGATGAAGACTACTCTCCGGAAGAACTTGTCGAAAAGCTGTTGGCCTCAGGTTACCTGCGCGAAGATCCGGTCGGAGCCGTCGGTGAATTCTCAATCCGCGGCGGCATTCTGGACGTGTGGTCCCCGGGGCTCGACTCGCCGGTTCGCATCGAGTTCTTTGGCGATACGGTGGAGTCAATTCGCGAATTCGATCCTGAAACGCAGCTCTCAACAACTCAGCTAGCGCAAATCGAAATTGCTCCTATGCGTGAACTGGCAGTAACCAACCGCGACTTTCGCAACTGGGCGGAAGCCGCACGTGAGAGCTGGACCGCAGCGCGCTTTGCGAGGTCGCTTCGCGATCGAACTGCGTTTGCCGATGAAGGCGAAGCCTTTGCCGGCTGGGAGTGGTTAATGCCCCTGGTGCGGGAACGCAAATCGTCCGTTTTTGACTACCTCGAGGATGCTGTACTGGTAGTCGATGAGCCTTCGGGGATTGAGTCTTACCTCGGTGAAGCTTACCAATCGCTCGCTGATCGTTTCAGTGAGACTGAGGCGGCAGATGATCTGGCGCTGGCTCCTGAAGAGCTGTATCTGACAACGGAAGAGTTAAGGGCGAGGCTTGACCAAAGACCTCGCATTGAGCTGCGCACGCTGGGCCGGGCTGCAGCAGAACCTGACGAACGGCTGGCGCTGGAGGCGGAATCCCCCAAAGTTCAACTGGGTCGCCGTCGCACCAAACGTCACCCGATGTTTCTTTTCCCAACAGTCGAACAGGTGCCGGAAGTGGAATGGAAAACGCAGTCGGTGATGCGCTACCACGGACGGATTGCCGATCTTGCCGCTGATATTGCACTGGGACGCGAGAATGGCACGACGACGGTGTTTGTTATGCCGAGTCTTGGTGTGGCCGAACGAATCGTCGACATTCTCGGTGAATATCAGATTAATGCTCGGCTCCGTCTGGTGGGTGAAAACGGCGAGGCCGGGGCGTCGGCTGAAACAATCGTAACGGTGGGGCGGCTTAATACGGGTTTTGAAATGCCCGGGCCGCGTCTGCTGGTTCATGTTGAGGGCGACCTGTTTGACGAGGCTGCTGAGCACGCGCTGGAGCGTCGCGGTGTCTCCGCAGAAGGCAGAAGGTCGAAGGCCGAAAGCAGAAAACGAAAATCAAAGACGGCAGCTTTTCTTTCCGACTTTCGCGATCTGAAGGTTGGCGACTTCGTTGTGCACGTCGACCACGGTATCGCACGTTTTGGAGGCTTGCAGATCCTCGATCTGGGCCCGCGCAGCGGCGAATTCATGCTGCTCAACTACGCTGAAGACGCCAAGCTCTACGTCCCGGTGGAGCGACTCGACCTCGTACAAAGATATTCGAGCGCCGAAGGGCACCAGCCCACCCTCGACCGACTCGGAGGTCTGGGTTGGCAAAAGACGAAAGCCAAAGCGAAGCGCGCCATGCGCGACATGGCTGACGAACTGCTGCGACTCTACGCCGAGCGGAAACTGGTGGGCGGCTACGCATTTGCGGCAGACACGCCATGGCAACGAGAGTTTGAAGATGGTTTTGAATATGTGCTCACTCCGGATCAGGAAACAGCGATTGAAGACGTGAAGCGAGACATGGAAGAGCCGACACCAATGGACCGTCTCTTGTGTGGCGACGTTGGCTACGGCAAGACTGAAGTTGCCATGCGTGCAGCGTTCAAGTCGGTGATGGAAGGAAAGCAAACGGCCATACTCACACCGACCACAGTTCTGGCGTATCAACATTTCGATACGCTACGCACCCGCTTCGCGCCGTTCCCGGTAAAGGTTGAGCTGCTATCTCGTTTACGTTCCGCGAAGGAGCAGAAAGAAATCGTAAAGCGTGTGGAGTCTGGGGAGATTGACGTAATCATCGGCACGCACCGGATTCTTTCAAAGGATGTGCGGTTCAAGGAGTTGGGACTGGTGGTGGTAGACGAGGAACAGCGGTTTGGCGTCGCCCACAAAGAGAAGCTTAAGCAACTAAAGAAGCGTGTTGACGTACTGACACTTTCGGCGACCCCAATTCCGCGCACGTTAAACATGTCTCTAACAGGCCTTAGGGATATGTCGCTGATTGAGACTCCACCGCGCGACCGGTTGGCAATCCAGACCCAGGTCG
>JACDCK010000163.1 GCA_013817595.1 Pyrinomonadaceae bacterium
GTCTCTCTGCCTCTCCTCGAGGTTTTCTAGACTTGGCACGTTAGTCCGGACGAACCGGTATTCGAGACTCTGGAAAAAGAAGAGCTTGTTCTTTGAAATGGGACCCCCGATAGCAATTCGCGGCGTCACTGCGCCAATGCCAAAGAGTTTGCCGTCGCGCCAACGCGGTCGCGGGAGGACTCCGCTCACCAGATACCGCCAATCGTTGCTGCCCGCGCGGGTCTCGATGGTTGTGACGGCGCCGGTAAATTTGCCGTAATCGGCGGAGTAGGGATTTGAGTAGACCTGCACAGTCTCTACGGCTTCGAGCGGTAACTCGATCGCCGGACTACCGGTCACGGGATCAGTCACGTTCAGACTGGAGACCAGGATCCCACTTTGGTTCGGGCGTGTGCCTTTAATATTGAGTGTACCGTCCGGCCCGCGCACGACGCCGGGCAGAAGGGGCAAGGCGTCCTGGAATTTCTGATCGATAAGCGGTGCGTCGCGCAGCGTTGTACTGGTGATAACGCCCGCAGTGGTGGTTTCAGTCTTGCCGGCATCAGTCTTATCTTCAGTCACCGTCACCGTCTCGCTCAGCGCAATGGGTTGCAGCAGGATATTCAGCTCCACCGTAGCTTCGATCTGCACGATGGTCCTATGTTCGTATTTCTTGAATCCCTGCAAGTCCACCGAAACGGCATAATCGCCTGCGGTAAGCCCGGTAAAGTTATAACGACCCTCATCGTCGCTAACGGTTTGAAGCTTTCTGTCCCCGAGACGCTCGCTGCTGAGAAATATGACTACCCCGGCAAGTGGTCTCCGCTGGTCGGTGATATCGACCACTACCTGGCCTTTGATACTGCCGTGCTGCTGCACAGGAATTTCGCGCGCCAGCGGCTCGCTGCCCGTACCGCTCAAGATCATGAACAGGGTCAGCGCACAAATAACTGCGGGCCGTCGGTCGTACAGTGCTCGCCAGGAAATAAGACGGTTAAGACTGCTGAACCGCATGAACTTTAACTCCCCATGGTCCTCCGCTCGTTTGGTCTAGGTCAAATAATGATCCACGAAACGACACGAAACAACACTAACAAGAAATTCGTGTTGGTGCACTTGGTTAGGATGCGTGCGCTGACACCGCTCGACCACAGAACCGAGTAGCTTTGCTCGTCTGCGACAAGCAGATAACGAGATGAAACTTGCCAATGGCGAAAAATAAGGACTTTTTGGACATGTTTCTAAGAAGGAGCGGTAGCGACCGGGTCGTTTCCGCCAGATTCAACCAGAAACTTAAGAGCGATAAGCTATCTGTCTAGCTGAGAGGTTAACAACAAGTTGATAGTTGTCTGAACCACCCGGTCGCCACTCGGTTCTGTAGGTAGCGGCTGTGTTATGCCGTCTGACGCCCTACGCCCTCAAATTTTGACTTTCACACAGCCTCGGTAGAACCGGGTCGACTTGGTGACGCCCCAAGCGGGCTGCCCGCTGGAGCCACATCAGCACTCATTCTCAGAGGCGCACGCCTCAAGCTTCGAGACTGGCCTCCATCGTAATCTCCGCATTCAACACCTTGGATACTGGGCATCCGGCCTTCGCGTTGTTTGCTGCTTGCTCAAACGCCTGGCTGTCTGCCCCGGGCACTTTTGCCTTTACGTTCAGATGAACTGAAGTGATTGCGAAACCGGCATCTGTCTTTTCGAGTTTCACGCTGGCCGTGGTGTGGATACTTTCTGGAGTCAACCCTGCCTGGCCCAATTGACCCGATAGGGCCATCGAGAAGCATCCGGCATGTGCGGCGGCAATCAACTCCTCAGGGTTGGTACCGATGCCCTCCTCAAACCGCGTGCTGAAAGAGTATTGCGTATTTGAAAGAACCCCAGTGTCAGTCGAGATTGTTCCTTTGCCATCCTTGAGTCCGCCTCGCCAGACGGCTGATGCGTTACGTTTCATTTCTCCTCCTTTGCGAACCGTTTTGTATAAACTCTTGAACAATAGGCTACCGCAAAAACACACAACGAGCTAACCGCCCGATGGTGGACCTTGGCTGAGGTCAGCGGGGGTAAACCGCCCTTCCCGACCTCGAGACTTTCCCACTTGACTGGACATTCGTTCGATTGAAAGCTTCATCGCAATCCAAAGTTTTTGAGGCTTTTGCTCAGCAGCAAGATCACGCAAGTTTCAAAATCTCGAGGTAGGGAAGGGCGGTTTACCCCCGCTGACATTGGCTATACACAATATGAGTTCAGATAGAGGCATCCTGTCAGCCGCGAGAAGCGAAGCGGGTAAACGTAGTCGGGCTACTGCCCTGAGGCGTGAACTTCTCTTCACTGTTTGAAACTTACGAGCCACATGATACGTTCTAGGAACGTTGCAAGAGAGCCAATGCCGGAAACCAATTCTGGCTGCAGTCTTTAGAGCCGCAAGAGGCCTACGGTACGACAGATTCCAGAACATACTCCAAAGGAAAATCTTATGAAGTTGATTACATTCCCGGAGAGAAATAGCTTTGCAAGAATCGCCACGTCGGCCGGTAAGGTAGCCTTTCTGGCCGCTGTCTTCGTTTTCCCTAGTTTCTTGGCCCCCAACACAGTTGCCCAGAAAGCTGCCAAAGCACCGAAGCCAACCGTGGCCGCGTCGCATCCTGTCCGCCAGTACACCATCGAACAGTTCATGGATACGGTTCGCATCGGCGGTGGGTCCTTCTCGTTCGACGAAAAACAAATCCTTTTCCACAACAACAAGACGGGCATTTTCAATGTCCACACCGTCGCAGTCTCGGGTGGCGAGCCGAAGCAATTAACCAATTCGACTAAGGAAAGCACGTTCGCCGTCTCCTATCTGCCCGCCGACACGCGCTTTATCTACACCTACGATCGTGGCGGTAACGAAAACAGCCATCTTTACCTACGCGAGCAGGATGGTAGCGAACGCGATCTCACGCCCGGCGAAAAGACTAAAGCCAACTTCCTCGGCTGGGCACACGATCGCAAGTCGTTTTTCTATTCTACAAACGAGCGCGACCCAAAATATTTCGACGTGTTCGAGATGACAGTCTCCGACATGAAACCCACACTCATCTTCAAAGATGAGACGGGATACGATTTCGCCGACATCTCAAACGACAAGCGCTACCTCGCCTTCTCGAAATCGGGCGACTCGACTATCGACTCCGACATTTTCCTCTACGACACTCAGCAGAAAGAGATGAAGAAAATCACGCCGCACACCGGCGAGGTTAGCTTCAACGCGCAGTCGTTTGATCCGCAATCCCGGCATCTCTATTTCACCACCGACGAGGGCTTCGAGTTTGCCTACCTCAAGCGATACGAGCTGGCGACCGGCAAGTCTGCAGCTGTGGAGAAAACTCCCTGGGACATCTGGGGCACCTACTTTTCGCGCAATGGTAAGTATCGTGTCACCATCATCAATCAGGACGCCCGCACCGTAATCAAGATCTACGACGCCGCTACGGGGAAGCTCGTACCCCTGCCGAAGCTGCCAGGGGGCGACATCACCGGCGTGACCTTTGCTCCGAGTGAGACTCGCATGGCTTTCTATCTCAACGGCGACCGCTCGCCTTCGAACTTGTATGTTTACGACTTCGCCACCCGGAAGGCAACGAAGCTGACTAACAGTCTTAACCCCGAGATCAATGCGAACGACCTGGTCGAGGCCGAGAACATCAGCTACAAATCTTTTGATGGGATGGAAGTCCCGGCCATTCTCTACAAACCACACGAGGCGAGCAGCGTCAACAAAGTGCCGGCTCTGGTCCTGGTGCATGGCGGGCCCGGCGGCCAGGCGCGACGCGGTTACAAAGCCCAGGTGCAGTTCCTGGTCAACCACGGCTACGCGGTGTTGGATGTGAACAATCGAGGATCGTCGGGTTACGGAAAGACCTTCTTTACCGCCGATGATCGCAAGCATGGTCGCGAACCGCTCTGGGACGTGGTCGAGGCGAAGAAGTATTTGCAGTCGACAGGGTGGGTTGATGAACAAAAGATTGGCGTGATGGGCGGCAGCTACGGAGGCTACATGGTGCTGGCGGCTCTCGCGTTCAAGCCCGAGGAGTTCGCTGTCGGCGTGGACATCTTTGGCGTATCAAACTGGGTGCGCACCTTACAGTCGATCCCTCCTTACTGGGAATCGTTCCGCAAGTCCCTCTACAAAGAGATTGGCGATCCCGAGACACAACTCGAGATGCTTAAGGCCTCGTCTCCGCTCTTCCACGCGGACAAGATTCGCCGTCCGCTCATTGTTTTGCAGGGCGCGAATGACCCGCGCGTTATCAAGCCCGAGTCAGACGAGATCGTCGAGGCCGCGAAGAAGAGCGGCGTCCCGGTCGAGTATGTTATCTTCGACAACGAGGGCCACGGCTTCACCAAAAAGGCGAACGAGATTCGCGCGAATAAGGCGATTCTTGAGTTTCTCGACAAGCACCTGCGGGGAATGGCGGGGGCAGCAACTAGATAGTTGTAGGGCGTCCCTCCCAAGAAACCACTCGCGTTCCCCTACTTGGCTAACTTCCACTGCCCGTGGCAGTTAACTGCCACGGAACGCGAGTGGTTTCTTGGGAGGGACGCCCCTACAGTTTCTTAGGCGGATGGCGTAGCCAACGGCGCTATTTGCCTTCGAGCTTTTTCAACATTTGGACACCGCCGCTATTCTTTGGATTGAGTTCCAGAGATTTCTTGTAGTTCGTAATCGCCAGTTCTTTGTCCCCGTTCGCCATGTAAGCCTCGCCCAGGCTGTCGTAGACGTTCCATGAGTTAGGGTAGAGCTCGACGTTAACTTTGAAGATCGCAATCGCTTCGGGCAGTTTGTTCTGTCGCATCAGTGTGTAGCCCAGCGTGTTGAGTCGGGCCTCCGCGATCACGTTGGCATCGGGCTTCTCTTTCTTAATTCTGCGATAGCCCTCAAGGGCTTCGACAGCTTTGCCTGCCATTAACATCTCATAAGGAATCTGCGTGTCGCCGAATATCCTCATGGCCTGACTAGCTCCGCCAGGGAACCGTATCTGGATAGAGTCAACTTTACCGGCAGTGTTTCTTACGAAGGTGTACTGGATATTCTGGTCGCGTCTGATGAAACTGATCTCGGATAAGGGAAGTAGTTCGACTCTCGGAGCTTCTGTCGGCTCCGCATATAGCCTGCTGTCTACTTTCGTGACGGTTAACACTCTGTCTGGATTGACCTGAAAGCGTCCGACGTATTCATCGAGCTTCGTTGAATCGATTGTGACAATTTCATGGGCCGCAGGCAGGAACTCGTCCCAACCGTACTCGCGTGCGACGCCCCGGAGGACCTCGCGGAGGATCTGGCCGTTGTCGGAATTCGCCATCACCACCGCGCCGTAGCCCTTGTCTTTGTTCACCAGCAGTTCCGCTCTAAAGCCTTCGTCGGCGCCGCCGTGTCCGAAATAGAGGGCTTTGCCGTGTTTCTCGACGAAGAAGCCAAGCCCGACCTCTTCCATAAAGGGCGTGACCATTTTCTCCGTCATCTCTTTCGAAAGCACCTTATTGGATCGGCCGGCAACCGAGAGCTGCACTTCAATAGCGAACTTAGCCAAATCGGTAGGAGTGGTCCAAAGCCCGGCCGCTTGCATCTCCGGGTAGATGTGAATCTTGCCTTCTACCAATTTGCCGTCTGGTCGATGGCCGGAGGCGGCTTTCTTCCTCCAATCATTTGGGAGCGGCTGACTGTAGGTGCTATTGGTCATGTTGAGTGGCTTCAGCACGGTATCGCTGGCGATCTGAGGAAAGGGCTTTTTCTCGATGTCCATGATCGCCAGTTGTGCGATGGTCGTCCCGCCGCCTGAATATCTGAACTTCGTGCCCGGTTCCATGTCCACGCGCACGGGAGCAGTGTTTGCAGGCTCGGCGCCGTCCAGCACTTGCTGCAGTGTGGGGATTTTTTCGTTAATGGCATAGCCGGGAAACCCATGAACGGTAAGACCGCCAGTGTGACTGAGAAGGTTAGCAAGGGTCACCTTCTTCTTTGCGGTGAACTCGTTATCAGGAAGCTTCCAGGAAGTGAGCTTGTTGTTGATGTTTTCGTCGAGTGTGAGCTTCCCTTGCTCGACTTTTTTCAGGGCGACCATCGCGGCCACCGGCTTGCTGATCGAGCCTGCCTGGAACAACGTTTCCGTCGTGACGGGCTCGCCGATTTCAATGTCCGTGACGCCGTAACTGCGCGCCCAATCGATCTTATGATTGTTGATGACGGCGACACTCAGTCCCGGCACCTTATAGTGCTTCATCCGCTCCTCGATTGACCAGCTCGGATCGCCCTTTACGAGGACGGCAGGCAGCAGACCCTGCTCCACGCGTTTTAAGCGGGAGTCAGCGCCGGACGTCTCGGGGCTGGACTGCGCCAAACTTACACTGAAACTTGCAAACGGGAAGATGTAAAGGAATACCAGAATTTTAGAAACAAAGCGTGTCATGAGACCTCCGTACGAGATGAGAACGTGAAAGGGGAGAAATAGTAGAAGGCTCACCGCCCCGCTCTAGATCGCAGCCAATCATGTGAATTGACAATTCAAGCCCGGCAAATTTGCAGGTTGGGAAGGGGGCAAAACGGAGCGCGCCCCCGCTCTAGATTCGCAGCCACTCAACC
>JACDCK010000164.1 GCA_013817595.1 Pyrinomonadaceae bacterium
CACCCATTCCTCAAACTGTTCGATCGCCACCGTCCTCAGTACGCCGGGGCTTGCTCGAAAACAAGCAAGTGCTGCCTCTCCGTCCAGGCGTGCGATCTCCGCGGTTAACGATACGACTCGCTTCGAGAGCTCCACAGCGCGATTGCGGTCCATTCCACTCAGGGCGGGGTCCCCACGCGGGCAGCCCGCGTGGGGTGCTAGGAACCCACGCACGAATCGGGGAGTACTCCGCACAAATGCCACCAGACTCGCATTGCCATGTTGCGCAACCACCCAGAGCAACTCAATCCAATCGTCGAACAATTCCGGCAGGATGCGCAGAACCTCTCCGCCCGAAAGCATAAGGTGCAAGGCGCCTCCTCCTCCGCGCTCGAGGAAATCTCCTGTTCGATCAAGCAGTTGCAGAGCTGCTTCGGATTTCAGATTCGCCAAAGCAGTCGGCATGGCTGCCCAGGCGTCGGCAGCGATTCCGCCAGCCCGGAAAGCAAAAGCGGAAGCTAACGTCAACGCCCTCTGCTTAACGGCTCGGTCATCAAACTTATTGAGAGATTCAATCACAACTGGAGTGGCCGCGAGAAAATCTGCGCTGTGTTTCGCGGAGCGGCGGGAAATTTCTGCCGCGGTTTCCAATGTCGAAATGAGCGTCTCCGAATCGTTTACAGCTTCTGACAACCCTCTAACTTTGCGCAGCGTTACCGTGGCAATGGGAGCAGAGAGCGTCATCTGCCGTGAACACAATTGGAAGACAATTGCCCGTGCGTCAGGCGGCACACCCTTCAGATCGCTTACGCCGGCAATGAAGAAGCTGATTGCGGACTCGACATCGCCGATCGCCAGGCGCCGGCCCATCTCGCCCCACAGTCGCAGCTCGCCGGCCGCAAGAGTCTCCGCTGCTTCCGGCGCTGCCCGCAAGAACTCGATACTTGCGCGTAGCGAAACACCGGCGATCGTGCCGCTGGTTTCGAGGGTCGCAGCCGCCTGATCCAACGACAGGCGCGCCAGCCCGCGGGTTTGTTCCAGAATCGATTGCCGTTCTGTCGCATTCTTAACCTCTGAAAATTGTTTCTGAAGTTCCTGTTCAATTGAGGCCGAGGAAGCCGGCGAGTCGGAGGATGCGGTCTGGTCTGACTTCGGTTTTAGATCGGAATCCATGCCAGGGGGGTTGCGCCAAGACTAGATCACTGTAGTCACGATCTCGCGAATGCTGCGCTGCAATTCGCGGTCGTCTGTGATTGGTGAGCACATTGCGACGTCGGCGGCAGTGGTGGGTGGAATACCCAGAGCAATCAGTTGGGCCGCATAAATCAGCAGGCGCGTGGAGACTCCTTCTTCCAGTCCGTGTCCACGCAGGTTGCGAACTTTCTGGCCAATCAGCACGAGATCGCGCGCAGTGCCTTCATCCACACCGCCTTCGCGCGCTACGATTTCAGCCTCGAGCTGAGGCGGCGGGTAATCGAAATCAATTGCCACAAAACGCTGCCGCGTCGACTGCTTTAGGTCTTTAAGGATTGACTGGTAACCGGGGTTGTAAGAAACGACGAGCATGAAATCGGCCGGGGCGTCGAGAATCGTGCCGCGCTTTTCAATGGGGAGACGCCGGCGATGGTCCGTTAAAGGGTGGATAATTACGACCGAGTCTTTGCGTGCTTCGACCACTTCGTCGAGGTAGCAAATCGCGCCGTTGCGAACGGCTGCGGTGAGTGGTCCATCGTGCCAGACCGTCTCCTCACCCTCCAGCAAAAACCGCCCGACCAGATCCGTCGCGGAAAGATCTTCGTGGCAGGCGACCGTGATCAGCGGTCGTTCTAGTCTCCAGGCCATGTGTTCGACAAAACGTGTCTTGCCGCAGCCGGTCGGCCCTTTGAGAATAACGGGCAAACGAGCTGTGTGGGCGGCGGCAAAGAGATCAACTTCACCACCAACAGCGAGGTAGTAAGGCTCTTCACCGATTCGATACTCTTCAATCGCGCGTTCGGGCATGAGTCCGTGAATCGTGAATCGTAAATCGTGAATCGTAAATAGTGTTTTTACCGCTCAGTGACGCCCGCTGGAGCTTGCGGTATTATCACAACGTCGTCAGCAGGGCGAGCCAGCATCTTAGCATTCGGTTTGAAATGGCGGCAAACAAGCGGTAATTGGTTTAGAGCCCGCAAAAGCGTGGCGAAAGCATAAAGCCTGGGGCGTAAGTCCCAGGTTAACGGCAAAACAAATTCGTAGTCCGAAAAGAGGGCGGTAGGGGCAACAAATGAGAACCTCATTGATGAAAGCTTGCGCTCGAACAAGATCACTCAGCTGCTGTCGCCCGCGCGGGCTTGCAAATATTGTTCGATACGCTTACGTAGGGTTCCGCTTCGCTCCAACCTAGGCTTTATGCTTTCGCCCGTTTCGGGCTCTCGATTTACGATTCACGATTTACGATTCACGAACAAATGAAGATCGCTGTAGCAATGAGTGGCGGCGTAGACTCTTCCGCGGCCGCAGCAATCCTGAAGGAGCAGGGGCATGACCTCGTCGGCTTCTCGATGCAACTGTGGAATCAACGCCGCGGCATCAGTGTCGACGAGAATGGCGATCCGCTTCCTTCCCGCTGCTGTTCGCTTGATGATGTTTATGACGCGCGGCGCGTGGCCGAAGAACTGGGTTTCCCTTTCTATGTGCTAAACCTCGAGCGCGAATTTGAGCGCGACGTTGTGCAGCCGTTTGTGGCGAGTTATCTCAATGGCGAGACTCCCATTCCCTGCGTCTCATGCAATAGCCGTTTGAAGTTTGCCTCGCTCGACGCCCTGGCTGCTAGTCTTGGGTGTGAGAAGGTCGCGACCGGACACTACGCGCGCGTGGAATTCGATCAATCGACGCAGCGTTACCGGCTTCTCCGGGGAAGCCATCTTCAAAAGGACCAGTCTTACTTTCTCTGGGAACTGACACAGGATCAACTCTCACGTTCGATGTTTCCCCTCGGCGAAATGTCGAAGCTGGAAGTTCGTGAGGTTGCACGCGGGCATCACCTTGCGGTGGCTGAGAAAGCGGAGTCACAGGAGATCTGTTTTGTTCCTGATGGAGACTACGCGGGTTTCATCGATCGTTATCTCGAAGCCGAAGACGCTACAAACCGATTGCCCGGTCAAGGCGAGATTGTCGACACTCGTGGTGACATCGTTGGTCAACATACCGGCATTCATCGCTTCACCATCGGCCAGCGACGGGGAATCGGGATTGTGAATGAGCGACCTCTGTACGTCCTCTCCATCGACGCGCAAAAAAACCGTGTTGTGGTGGGCGGGCAGGACGAGTTGTTGAGCCGGCAATTTACCACTGCCGGTGTGAACTGGATTGCTTACGACAGCCCGGCAACTCCGGTGCGCGCCCACGTGCGTGTACGCTATCGCCACGCTGAAGCTCCAGCCACAATCACGCCACTCGAGAATGGCCGGGCACACGTCGTCTTTGATGAGCCGCAACGCGCCATCACACCTGGCCAGGCTACCGTGTTCTACCGCGAAGACGAGGTTATGGGCGGCGGATGGATAGTTAAAAGGGGGCAGTTAGGTGTAAGTGCCACATGACGGTGCCGCGGGTCAGGAGTTTGGTCACTCCCGACCCTGTGATTCACTAGCCAGCGCAGCGGTTCACAAGTTCTCAGTCCCCGTGTTGGGTAGGCAGCACCCTCACGAAACCGAACTGGCCATCTAGGAAATGCGGAAGGACTGCGCAGATCACAAGATAGGTTCCTGGATTAGCGAAATGCACTACCTCGACTCGGTCCAGTGTTGGCAGCAGCGCCCTCGGGTCCAGCCCCCGGTAGATTCTCCTATGCGGGTCGTTGATCAGCGGGGGCAGCATCACCCCCGGAGGCGGTAGAATGAGTAAGCTAGTATTGATGTCTCCTGGTTGAGTTCCGTCGGCGTGAACCTCGACGAGGTGCAAACCGGAGATAATGAAGTTTACCGTGCCGCCCGCCTCGATGCTAACTGTCATGGGTGTCAATCTGTGATGGTTAGCGGAAGGCGGTGGCAAGGTCGTGAACTTGTCTAACGGCGTCTTCCACGAGCCAAAGCTGACGGTAGCACTTGTCGGAGTACCGTCATTTAGGCTAGCGGACCTCGACACTACAGGCGCTAGGCCCAATCCGGCAGCCACCGTGCCGGCCGCACCGACCTTCTTAAGCATTTCTCTCGGGTAGTTTTCGACATTGGTTGTTCTCCTTTAGTGGGGTTGTCTCCGAGGCATGAGCAGATCGAAACCGCTTCCTTATCGATCGAGTAATGTTCGGAACTGCAAGGCTGGTCAGGATAGATGCTGGGCGAGTACTGGTATACTCAAGCTCTAAAGGCCAGTCTGTAAACCTTTGGGAGGCAGGACAATATAACTAATCTGGCAGCGAGTCAATTAGTTTATTGACCAAAAAGTTGCAAAAACGAGCAAGTTTTCCAAGTTGGTTTCCGCCAGAAAACTTCCTCAAAGGTCATTTCCACCTTAGTGGTTTGGTTGCGAACGGGATCGGTGGAAGCTTCTCGTGCCAATTAAACCTTTTCCTCACTAACTTCGTACTCACACCACGGAAATACATCACTAAACCAGACCGTTAATCAGTGAAATAAGGCAGGAAGAACTATGGCAATGTCACGCACGCGTAAAACAATTCTTATTATCACCAGCATCCTCGTGGCTCTGGTGTTGGTCGCGCTACTGGGGTTCGCATTATTGATAGCCGCGTTTGGGCAAAGGGCTCCCACTATTCGAGACAATAGCGTGCTCGCCCTCCGGGTGGCCGGGCCTTTGCCCGACTATGTGCCGGATGATCCACTGCGGAAGTTCTTCGGTGGTCCAGGTGAATCGCTTTCGAACCTGGTGCTCCAATTCAGGAAGGCCAAGGCCGATAAGCGCATTAAAGCAATCGTCCTCGAGATCAACATGTCAGGGGCTGGATGGGCCAAGGCGGAAGAGATCCGCGATGCTGTTACCGACTTTCGTTCCTCAGGCAAGCAGGTTTATGCCTACATGGAACTCGGCATGAACAAGGAGTATTACATCGCCAGCTCTTGCGATCGCATTTATCTCGCTCCCCCGGGAGAGTTGTTCATCAATGGTCTGGCTGCGAACGTGATGTTTTTCCGCGGCTCATTGGACAAGCTGGGTGTCTATCCGGACATCTACCAGATTGGGAAGTACAAGAGTGTCGGCGACACATTTACGCGCAAGGAGATGTCGGAGGCCCATCGTGAATTCATCAATTCACTGCTGGATGATCTGTTCAATCGCTACGTCGAAGCGATTGCCAAGGCACGCGGCAAAACACCGGAAGAGGTGCGCGCCATCGTCGACAACTCTCCCTACAGCGCCCTGAAAGCGAAGGAGGCTGGACTAATCGACAGCGCATCCTATCGTGATGAACTCGACAAGGAGATCAAGTCGAAGCTGGGCTACAAAGACAGCGACGAACTGCGACTTGTGAGAGGTTCTGAGTATCGTGAGGTGTCGCCAGAATCGTTAGGCCTCGATAAAGGCGAGCGGATCGCCGTGATCTATGCCACCGGAGACATTGGTTCGGGCAAATCCGAAAACAGTCCTACAGGCGATCAGTCGATTGGCTCTGACACCGTCGCGAAGGCACTCAAGGACGCTCGCGATGACAAAACAATTAAGGCCATCGTTTTGCGGGTAGACAGTCCGGGCGGTTCCGGTCTTGCGTCGGACATCATTTGGCATGCCGTCGAAGCTGCGAAACAGAAAAAGCCCGTGGTCGTTTCCATGGCCGACGTGGCAGCCTCTGGTGGCTACTATATTTCCGCCAGCGCCAATAAGATTATTGCTCAGCCTTCGACTATTACCGGATCGATTGGTGTAGTTGGCGGCAAGCCGGTGATGAAGGGTTTCTACGATTGGATCGGGGTCTCCAACGAATATGTGCTGCGCGGGAAGCAGGCCGGAATGTTTCGCGAAACGGAGAAGTTTAGTCCGGATGAGCGAGCGAAGCTCGAAGAGTGGATCAAGACGACTTACTACAACGACTTTGTGCCGAAAGTTGCCAAGGGGCGCGGGAAAGATCCAGCGTATATCGACGCGGTCGGACAAGGACGCGTCTGGACCGGCGCCCAGGGTAGAGAGAAGGGGTTAGTGGATGAGTTTGGTGGTTTGGACCGGGCGATTCAGGTGGCGAAACAACTGGCCAATATTCCTGCGGACAAAGAAGTGCATCGCGTGATTCTTCCGTACCCGCAAACATTTTTGCAGCAACTGTTGAGCGCCGGCGATAGCACCTCAAGTGAGCGACAGCAGCAGCGTGCCGTTTTTGCCGCACTTCCGGAGGATGCGCGCCGCGCGCTTCGCTACATGCACCTGCTGGACAAAATGGAGAGTGGGCAGTCGATGCTCGTAATGCCTTTTGAGTTAAGGATCAAGTGAGTAGTGTGGGCAGCGGGCAGAGACTCCGTCGCTACCGAGACTCTTATGAAAAATCCAAAAGGGCGTACGATAATTTTGCAGGTCAGGAAGGGGGCAAAGCGCAGCGCGCCCCCGCTCAAGATTCCCATCCCACTCAACCTTGAATTGACAATTCAAGCCCAGCAAATTTTGCAGCTTGAGCGGGGGCGCGCTGCGC
>JACDCK010000012.1 GCA_013817595.1 Pyrinomonadaceae bacterium
CGTTAGAATGGCAATCAGGAAAATCCAGAAGAAACTCTTGACGATGGGAATGCCGGAATAGCCACGAGCGCCACCGACAGCTTCGATATTGTTTAGAAACACAACGATAATCTGGCCGAAACCGAGCGTTACGATAGCGAGGTAGTCACCTTTCAGACGAAGCGACGGTACGCCCACCACCAGGCCCGCCAAGCTGGCAGCCAGTGCGCCGATCAGAGTTGCAGCTCCAAGCGCTACCGCCCAACCCAACGTACCGCCACCGAGTGTCTCGGCAAGACTTGCACCGTAGCTCACGGAGAAATAGGCCGACGAGTAGGCTCCTACCGCCATGAAACCCGCATGTCCGATGGAGAACTGTCCGGTGAAGCCGTTAATTAAATTCAGGGATACGGCCAGCGTGATCGCGATACCCGACAACATGATAATGCGACTGAAGTAGGGGTTGATCATCCGGCCTTGAAACACGAAATCCAATCCGTAGAGGGCGGCGATTACGACGAGAGCGATGATGAAATTACGCAGGTAGCGTGGCATAGAAAATCAAAGGAGGAAGAATGAAGGATGAAGGATGAAGGATGAAACAAACAGTGCTGCTTTATTTTTCATCTTTCGTCCCGCCTCATTCATCCATTGTCTTAGACCTTTTCCTGTGATACCGAACCGAGAAGGCCGGAGGGTCGAAAGAGCAGTATCAGGATCAGTATGGCAAACGCGACCGCGTCCTTGTAAGTCGGCGACAGGTAACCAACAACCATTGTTTCGGTAATGCCGATAAGCAATCCTCCAAGCATGGCCCCGGGAATATTACCAATGCCGCCCAGCACAGCTGCCACGAAAGCTTTCAAGCCCACCAGGATCCCCATCAGCGGATCGATGCGCGGTATTCGAATCGCGACCAGCACTCCCGCAGCCGCTGCCAGGGCCGACCCCAAAGCAAAAGTGAAGGCGATGATGCGATCGGTATTGATACCCATCAGCTTCGCCGACTGCAGGTTAAACGAGACGGCGCGCATCGCCCGTCCAGTCTTTGTGCGGAATACGACGAGTTGCAGTCCGATCATCAGCGCCAGCGCGATCACCAGCACGATGATGTCAGCGCTATTAATGCTCGCGCCGCCGAACAACTCGATGTTGCGTTTCTTGAACAGTTCAGGGAAGAACTTCGGGTCAGCGCCGAAAACCACCTGACCGCCATTCTCCAGAAGAAGGGAAACGCCGATGGCGGTGATCAGTGCAGTCAAACGAGAATACTTGCGCACGGGTCGATAGGCGAAGCGTTCGATGATCACACCGAGTGCAGCACAAATCGCCATCGCCAGTAGCATCACCACCAGGGCGGTAATGAGTGACGGTTCCATCGCACCGCTTCCCAGCAAGCCCCGGGCGACCAGACCGTCGGCGCTCATACCCAGCGCCTGAGCACCGCGTACACCCAATCCATTGGCAAGGTAGTAGCCCATAAAAGCGCCCACCATGTAAATGTCGCCGTGTGCGAAGTTAATCAGCTTTAGCACGCCGTAGACCATCGTGTAGCCCAGCGCTATCAGCGAATAGATCGCGCCCAGTGAGACGCCGTTAATCAGCTGTTGGAGGAACGTACTCATAGGTGTGATCCGCAGTGGTGGACGGTTTCTTTTATGTTTGATTTCTACAAGTTCGCCGACACGGGACCGCTCAGGTCGGGCCAAAGTCACGTCAATATCCCGTCAGGGCACGATTACGGCGTGGCGCTGCGGGTAGGGCTGGGGCTGGCCTTCGCGCGGGCCGCAGGCGATGCGGCAGCAGCGGGTGTGCTCGCTGCGGTCGGTGACATACTCGTGGATGCCGATGGTGAAGCACTGCTGGAAGCCATAGGCATAGCCGCACCCTCGACCTGCACGCGCTCGCGCACAGCATATGTGCCGCCATCTTTGATTTCGATCATGACGATCGGCTTCACAGCATCGCGGTTCTCATTAAAGGTGACGTCGCCAGTAACGCCTGGAAAGCCTTTAGTTGCGGCCAGGGCGTTGCGGATTGCCGGGCCGTCGAGGGAATTGGCCCGCTTGATAGCGTCGAACATGATGTGGGCAGCGTCGTAGGCGGTTGCTGCCAGAGCGTCCGGGACGGTGTTGTACCTGGCTTTGTAGTCGTTGACGAACTTCTGGACCTTTGGATCCGTGTCGTAGGGCGAATAGTGGTTGGTGAAGTAAGAACCATTCAGTGCCGAGCCGCCGATTGCATAGAGTTGGGCCGAATCCCAGCCGTCGCCGCCGACGAGCGGCACCGTGATGCCTTTATCGCGCGCCTGTTTCGCGACCAGCCCGACATCGTTGTAGTAGCCAGGCACGAAGATCACTTCTGGATTCGAGCCTTTCAGGGAGGTCAGCTGCGCGTTGAAGTCCTGATCGCCTTCCTGATACGACTGCGTCGCGACGACCTGTCCGCCCATCCGCGTGAACACTTCGTTGATGACCTTCTCCAGGCCGGTGGAATAGTCGTTCTTGCGATCAACCATGATGGCTGCGCGTTTCGCTCCCAGGGTGCGAGCGGCGAATTGCGCGATGGCCGCTCCCTGCACGGGATCGATGAAACAGCTACGGAAAATGAAGTCACCTTTCATTGTCACTTCCGGATTGGTGGAAGAGGGCGTCAGCATTGGGATCTTCGCGTTCTGTGCAATCGGAGCGGCCGCGATCGATCGTGAGCTGGCAACTTCGCCCAGAATGGCGTGCACCTGATCCTGGGTCACAAACTTGGTGACGATCGTGGCTGCCTCTGAAGCATCCGAGCGATCATCCTCTATCAGCAGTTCGATCTGCTTGCCATTGATACCGCCTGCCGTGTTTACCTCGTCGGCGGCCATCTTGATGCCATTTACGGACGAGATGCCAAAGTTTGCGGTCGAGCCCGTCAGCGACATGAAGACGCCGATTCTGACTTTGTCGCCGCCGCCGGTGCCACTGGGTTGGCATGCGAAAGCCGTCAACAAGCTAACGAGTATCAGTAAACTCAGCAGGATTCGTTTCATATGGTCCTCACAGGCGATAATATTTGACTGATGTTTAGAACTTAGAAATCGTGTTTGAACCCCCAACACGCAGGCCGGGTCTAAACATTTGAGGGGCTCAATTTTTAGCGATTGGTCAGCCGAGCCTGAATAATAGCCGCGACACTGCCCTGACGCAAACTTTCTTGCTGAACCGAGAGAGAACTAATTCCTGGTCCTATCTCACTGGTCTTCTTAGATTTGAGATCTCAGTATTTGAGACCTCGGATCTAAGATTTCTGGGTTCCGTTTTGCAAGCGCGTAATTATAGCCATTTCATCAGCCCTGTCGAGGTAATCATTTGCGGCTCGAGGCAGCCCAACCATTGCCGATTTCCGGTGCCTTGCCGATTTCTCCTAATTAATCCAGCTTTATTGCTTGAGCATTGGTTGGCCGCTGCAAGAAACAATTGGCAATTGGCAATCGGAAATCGGCAATTGATGGGACTCCCGCCTCTGTTGCATCCATTGGCAATGACCTATAGAGTTTCGCGAAAAGAGAGGGAGAACTACAGATGCGAAGAGCGGACGAGTCTGCGGGTGAGATTCCGCGGCGACCACTCGGTCGGACAGGCGTGGAAGTTTCGGCAATTGGGCTGGGTGGCTACCATCTCGGACTGGTCAAGAAGAAACGCGAGGCGATCAGAATAGTCCAGGAAGCTTTTGATCAGGGCATTACCTTTATGGATAACGCCTGGGAGTATCACGATGGTTTGAGTGAAGAAATCATGGGCCAGGGGCTGATGGGCCGTCGGCATAATTCATTCTTGATGACTAAAGTCTGCACGCATGGACGCGGCCGGAAAGTGGCTATGAAGCAGTTGCACGAATCACTCAAACGACTAAAGTCCGATTACCTCGATCTCTGGCAGATTCATGAGGTTGTTTACGACAACGATCCGGACCTGCATTTTGCGAAAGACGGAGTTGTCGAAGCGTTGGATGAGGCAAAGCGCCAGGGCAAGGTCCGTTTCGTGGGTTTCACTGGACACAAAGACCCTTCAATTCATCTCAAGATGCTGAGCTACGACTACCCCTTCGACACGTGTCAGTTGCCGCTCAACGTTCTGGATGGAACGTTTCACAGCTTTGAGCAACAAGTGTTGCCGGAATTGAACCGGCGTGGCATTGCCGCACTGGGAATGAAAAGCATGTGTGGTGAAGGCGCGCCGATAAAAAAGAGAGTTGTAACCCCGACGGAAGCATTGAGTTATGCGATGAGTCTTCCGGTGGCGGTAACAGTCAGCGGCATCGACTCTCTGAGAGTTCTACGTCAGAATTTGCGCATTGCACGCAACTTTACGCCGCTAAGCTCTGAAGAGATGCAAGCTCTTCGCTCGAAATGTTCAGAGTGGGCGTCCGATGGTCGGCTTGAGCTTTACAAAACCTCGAAAGCGTTTGATGGCCCGCCGGGACGTAAGCAACATGGGTTTCCGCCGCTGAGTGACCTGGCTGCATAAGCCTATGAAAGAAACACCACAACTTCATGACGGAAACGCTCCCCCGTCTGGCGACATGAGCACCGACGAGTTTCGCCGCTTTGGCCACGAACTGATTGACTTTATCAGCGACTACTTCGAGCGTATCGAGGATATGCCTGTGCTCTCTCAGATAAATCCCGGTGATTTGAAGGCCCAGCTTCCATCATCAGCGCCGCGACGTGGTGAACCCATGGCGAAGATTATCGCTGACGTGGATCGGCTGATCGTGCCGGCGCTAACTCACTGGAGCCATCCGTCGTTCTTTGCTTACTTCGCTACCTCCACATCTGCACCGGGCATCTTCGGCGAACTCTTGTCGGCCGCCTTTGATAACAAGGCGATGCTTTGGCGCACTTCGCCGGCGTCTACGGAGTTGGAAGAAGTGGTGCTTGACTGGCTCCGTCAGATGATGGAGCTCGATGCGGGTTACAGCGGAATTATTTACGACACGGCCTCCGTCTCGAGCATGCATGCGATTGCTGCCGCTCGCGAGGGCGTGGAACGGCGCATACGCGAGGAAGGTATGAGCGGGAGGACTGACCTGCCGCTGCTCCGTGTATACGTTTCCGAACAGTCGCATTCCTCAATCGAGAAGGGAGTGATCACGCTGGGTTTGGGACAGCGTGGTCTGCGTAAGATTCCCACCGACGCCGAGTTTCGGATGAAGGCCCAGGCTCTCGCTGAAGCAATCGAAGAGGACAAGGGCCAGGGCATGGTTCCTTTTTGTGTGGTAGCGACTGTGGGAACGACGTCAACATCGAGTATCGACCCAGTCAAAGAGATCGTACCTATTTGTGAGAAGCACGTCATGTGGTTGCACGTTGATGCTGCCTACGCCGGCTCCGCGGCTGTTGTACCGGAACTCCGGTATATTTTAGACGGTTGCGAGCGGGCGGATTCCGTTACCGTTAATCCTCACAAGTGGCTATTCACACCTTTCGATCTATCCGTTCTCTATTGCCGGCACATGGACCTACTGCGGCAGGCCTTCTCTCTCGTTCCCGAATACCTGCGGACGCCTGAGCAGGAACGGGTGCGCAACGGTTCTGATTACGGCATTCAACTGGGTCGTCGTTTCCGGGCGCTGAAGCTCTGGATGATCATTCGCTACTTTGGCCACCAGGGCCTCGCGTCGCGGATTCGCGAGCATTGTCGTTTGGCGAAGTTGTTTACTTCGTGGGTAGAAGAATCGCCCGATTGGGAATTGATGGCGCCGGTACCTTTGTCGCTGGTCTGTTTTCGTGCCTGTCCTCAAGTCGACGTTGTGGACGAGGAGTCGCGCAACGCACGCTGGGATGCCTTGAACGAGGAAGTAATGCACGCCGTCAACCGAACGGGCAAAGCCTTTCTCTCGCACACTCGACTAAACGACAAGCTCACGTTGCGGCTCTCCATTGGCAACATTCGCACAGCGGAGCGGCATATCCGTCAGGTTTGGGAACTGCTCAATGAGAAACTCGCAAAGTTAAGGTGAGGCGACGATTGGTAGTTCGATGCTTGTTGAAAGTACTTTAAGGAAGAAACCATGCTAAGGCTCTTCATACTCACCGCCATCTTGGCTTGGACGGTTTTGGGCCAGCAGGTCAAGCGATCTTCTGGGAGCGATGCGCCTCGAATCCGGCGTACGGCGCCAGCCGATACCGCCGCCCTTGCGGTGCGACAGCGCTTCCTAGAAATGTTCGCTCGGGCATACTTTCCCGGACGAACCGGCCAACTCCTGATCGTGCCACGTGAAGGCGACTTCATCACGCGGCCTGACCCGAACGTGGCGTACATGCACGGTTCGCCGTGGACGTATGACGTCTCGATTCCGTTGATGTTTGCGGGCCCTGCGGTGAGAACGGGAGTGTACTCGATGCCGGCGGTGCAGCAGGACGTTGCGCCAACACTTGCGGCTGCGCTTGGCGTGCAGATGCCCCCGACTACGACAGGCCGTGTATTGCCGGTTTTGCGGACAGGTTTTGATAGACCGCGAGTGGTCATGCTGCTTGTCCTAGATGGCATGCGCCGGGATTACTTCGATCGCTACGCCGCGTCCATGCCAACGCTCACCGCCCTGCGCCAGCGCAGTGCCTGGTTCAATCAGGCACGGGTTAACTTCCTTCCGACGAACACTGCTGTTGGGCACTCGACCATCTCGACGGGAACCGATCCTCGCGTGCACGGAATCACAGGTGTCAGCGTGTACGACCGCAAGCACCGCCGGCGACACGACCTATTCGCTGGAGGAATGCCGCAAGATCTGATGGCATTGACGCTGGCAGACGTCTGGCAGCTCGCGACGGCTGGTCGCGCGATCATATTGGCACAGGGCAGCATCGACCGAGCGGCGACGCCGCTCGCGGGGCATGGAGCGTGTCAGTTGAATGGTGCGCCAGTCGTGCTCGCAAGCTACGATCAGCAGACGGGCAACTGGAACACGAACCCCAACTGTTTCCGGCTGCCTGCATATCTGAAGGATCGAAACGCGAGAACACTATGGCCGGCTAGCGGGGAGTGGATGCGTCACAGAATCGACTCGACCGCCGCTGTGCGCTATTCGGCTCTGTTTCCAGCATTCGAAGCCGATGCGATGACCGCGATGATCGAGCGCGAGCCCGTGGGCGAAGACAACGTTCCGGATCTTATTCTGCTGAACTATAAAGGTGCGGATTTCGTGGGCCACAAGTACGGTCCTCATTCGAACGAGCTCCGCGTCACGCTCGGCGAGATGGACCGTCAGTTGGCGCGGATGCTGAGTGCGCTAGAGGCAAAGGTTGGGGATAATTATCTCCTCGCGGTGACCGCGGATCATGGCATGCCGTCGGAACCATTGTCGCCGGACCGCCGGCACTTTGCGCCGGCGATTATAGACCTGTTGCACGAGAAGTTTGATCCAGAGGAGAAGCAGCTGATTACGTCCTTCGAACCGGAAAACGGCCAGATCTTCGTCGATGAGGACCGGCTGTCGTATCTTGGTCTGATGTTGCGCGACCTGGCTCATTTCCTCGAATCACAGCCGTTCCTTTTTGCGGTGTTCACAAACGACGATGTTGCGGCTAACGCGGCGAAGCCTGTGACGCCGACGCGCAGGCACTCGAAGTACAAATAGAGTCGGCCTAACGCGCTTGCAGCCGACGCCTCGATAGCATGCTTCGCAAACATGCTGCAGCGCTTCTAAGATTGACTCCTGCGCTCGGCGCGGCTGAAGCGTGCGTTGGCAATTCAGCTTCTTACTGTCCAGGCGCTTGCGGGAAAATGCATGAAGAGAACACTCCCTCCTGTTGTAACGACACTCATCTTCTTACTATTAGCAGTCACTTGCTCAGCCCAGGCACGCCGCCCGTTCGCGACCGCTGACATCCTGCGCGAGGCCGGCGTTAGCGACGCGCAGATATCGCCGAACGGTCAATGGGTTGTTTACGCCGTCTCAACCGCGGAAGGCGACCGAACAATCTCGACACTTTGGCTTGCCCGACCCGGACAGGAGTTTCCGGACCCACCAACGAGCCTGCCAACACCCACTCGTCAACCAGATCGAGACTGGCGGGAAATCGCGCGCCTCCCGTCCCCGTTGCTGCCTCAATCATGGGTTGCTTCTACGCCTCGCTGGTCGCCTGATAGCACCGGGATCGCTTTCCTGTCGAATCGCGATGACCAGAATGGCATTTGGGTAGTCAACATCACCAAAGCCGAGCCGCGGTTTGTGGCTCCGACTCAGAGCACCAATTTCTTCATCCCCTACGCCGGCGAGTCGTTCGCATGGTCGCCGGATTCAAAGCGCATCGCCTACATTTCAGCGGGGGAAGAATTCTCAGAAACCGCCGTAGCCGCAAGGAAACCCGATGACCCGCGCGTCATAGATCGCATTCAATACAAGTCGCGAACTTCCTTCTCCGATGATCGCCGCACGCACGTTTGGATTGTAGAGGTTGATAAACCAGAACCGCGGCAACTGACCTCCGGTCTTTTCTACGACCATGCAATCACCTTCAGTGCCCGGGGTGACGAGATAGGCTTTCTCTCAAACCACGAACCTGACCCGGACGCTAACAACAATTCCGATATCTTTGCGGTGGACTTCGGCGGCCAGGTACGACAGCTCACCCAGACTAAAGGTTGCGAATATGAACCCAGTTGGTCGCCTGACGGAAAGTGGGTTGCTTACACTGCCACGAAGCGAGAGGTAACAACTATCGACAGCGTGGCCGAAGACACGCACGTGTGGGTGGTAGCTGCGGCAGGAGGTGGGGGCAGGGAACTAACCGCCCAACAGGATCGGCGGGCGCGCAGCCCGAGATGGCCACCTGACAGCCGCTCAATTCTTTTCCTGGCGGGTGATCGTGGCAAAACAACACTTTTCCGGGTCGGTCTTGACGCGCGCAGGATCGACAGGTTGTCGATCTTTTATCTTGATGGCCAACTGGGCGCCACTCTTGACGTTCAGGATTCAAAATCTCGGCCTGCTACAGCGGCAGTTCCGTCGTTTCAAATCGGAAGCTTCAGTGTGGCGGGCAAGGCTCTTCCCGTGGCGAGACGGAGTGGCGTTACGGATAGTTACCTTATGCCATTGGCCTTTACCTTAACCGACGCCTTGCATCCGGCCGAGGTGTGGGTTGGGTTAGGAAGTGGTGTTCCGCTGCGACGTTTGAGCGCACACAATGATTCTTTCACGCGCTCCGTTAGAGCGATCGCTCCCGAAGAAATTAACTTCAGAAGTTTTGACGGCACACCGGTCCAGGGTTGGTTGATGAAACCAGTTAATCTTCGTGAAGACCGCAAGTATCCGCTGATCCTGAGTGTGCATGGTGGACCGCACGGAATGTCGGGGTGGGGATTCAATGGGGCTTTTCAGGCTTATGCGGCCCGCGGCTACGCGGTGCTGTATCTTAATCCACGCGGCTCGAGCGGCTATGGTCAAAAGTTTTCAGACGGTACGTTGAATGAGTGGGGCGGGGGCGATTACAAAGATTTGATGGCCGGCGTCGATGAAGCGCTCCGACGCTACCCGTGGATCGATCAGGGTCGCATGGCAGTGACCGGCGGTTCTTATGGCGGTTTCATGACCAACTGGATCATTACGCAGACCCCGCGCTTCAAAGCTGCCGTGGCCAGTGCCAGCGTCAGTAATTTGGTGAGCTTTTATTCTACTTCGCTTTACCAGGACTTGATTCATGCCGAATTTGGCGGCTTTCCCTGGGACAATTACGAACAGCTCTGGCAGTGGTCGCCGCTGCGGTACGTCAGGCAAGCGCAGACACCGACGCTCTTCATTCACGGCGAGCAGGATAACGACGTGCACATCACGCAGGCGGAAGAAATGTACACGGCACTCAAACGCCGTGGGGTGGAAACTGTCTTCGTCCGCTATCCGCGCGAAGGTCACGTCTTGCGCGAACCGCGGCATCGGGTAGATGCACTCGAGCGAACGCTCGCGTGGTTCGATCGATTCTTGAAATGATTTCTTTGGAGTGCACCGGCAGAGCGAAGCGGCGTCGGCGCTTTGGATGCTTTAAGATTCCACGGATAAGCGTTTCTGGCTAAAAGGTCGACACGATCTACGAACTTACACGAAATGGCACTAACAAGATTTCGTGTGGGTTTGTGTGATTTAGTGGATCGTTTAGGTTGGTCGAAATTGCTCAACCAGTAAGAAACTAAGGTTTTGATTCACAGCACAGTTTTATGCGTTTCGTGAAACAGAGTCTCATCCGTGCGAGCCCCGAACGCGTCTTTGCATTTCACGAACAACCGGAAGCGTTAGTACTCTTGCTACCGCCCTGGGAGAGCGCCCGAGTGATACAGAGTGCGAAGATTTCGGAAGTCGGTGCGCGAGCGATCGTCGAGACGCGGATTATTGGACCGATCATAGTTCAGTGGATCGCCGAACATACCGTTTACCGTCCGCCGCACATGTTCGAAGACATTCAAATCAAAGGGCTTTTTCGCAGCTGGCGTCATCGCCACATAGTTGAGCCTCACAAGGATGGAGCGACACTGCGAGACGAAATAGACTACGATCCGTCGTTGGGATTTGTGGGACGTGCCCTTGCGCCGCTTCTGATCGAGAGCCGCCTGCGGAAGCTTTTTGACTACCGGCATCAGGTTACGCGTGACTGGTGCGAGAAGCCGTGGCAGTAGCCCGACTGTTAAGGAGGGCTCGGCAAGATGGGTGGATGGCGAGTTGGTTGTTCGAGCTGTTTGCAGAGTCTGGGTGTCTTGAGGAGCCCTCCTTAACAGTCGGGCTACTGCCCAAACTACAGCCTTCATCCTTCGAGAAACTTATGCTGACACACATCGTTATCTGGAAGTATCGGGTGGATATTGAACATGAAGTTCGCGAGGAGCACGTGGGTCTTCTCCGCGCGCTGGTTGGTACCATCCCCGAGCTCGTGAGCCTGTCAGTTGGCTTCGACGTGCTGCGTCTGCCGCGCTCTTACCATACGGGGCTGGTCGCTGTCTTTCACGATCGCGCGGGGCTCCAAGGCTACACCATAAATCCCGCACACATTAGAGTCGCCGAGCTGGGTAGAAGCATTAGCGAGCACGTGGCCTCAGTTGATTTCGAAGATTGAAAGCTTCGCGTGACGTCCTGTTCCTATGAAGACTTGGAAGAAGCTCCTACTGCTCTTGCTCGTACTGATCCTGCTCTCGCAGATTCCCTTTGCCTATCGCCGTTACAAATTGGGGCGCCTCAACGCGGCAATTCAACAAACGAACTCTCAACGCGTCGCAATTCAGGGCGACGTCCTTGAGTACAGGGGCGCGATGCATGTCCATTCATTTCTCGGCGGACATAGCACTGGAAACTTCGACGAAATCATCGCGGCCGCTAAGTCGAATCAATTGGACTTCGTTGTTATGACCGAGCACCCATCGACGAATTTCAGCACTGCTGAGATGACTTTGCAGGGAGTTCATGCCGGGGTTCTTTTTATCAATGGCAATGAGGTCAGCACGGCCCAGGCAGACCGCCTGTTGGTTATACCAGGAAATGGGTCCGCCGCCGATACTCATCAGCACTCAACTCAGCAGGTCGTCACTCAGGCGAAAGTTAGGAACGCGACGGTGTTTGTTGCGTACCCCGAAGAATTCAAGAGCTGGGAATCAACCGACTACGACGGAGTGGAGGTTTACAATGTTTACACGAACGCGCGAGAAATAAATTCAATCGTAATGTTCTTTGATGGACTTTGGTCATACCGCAGTTACCCCGATCTCTTGTTTGCCACTTTTTATAAACGACCGGCTGAGAGTCTGCGACGCTGGGACAGTGCAATTGCGATCAGAAAACAAAGGCTGGTTGCGGTCGCGGGAAACGACGCTCACGCAAACGTCGGCCTGGCACTCAACGACACCTCGGGAAACACGTTGCTGGGCCTCAAGCTCGATCCTTACGAAAGAAGTTTTCGACTGGTGAGGGTCCACGTACTCATTCCAAATGGCAGCGTCCTTGATGCCGAAACCTTGCGTGGGGCTCTTGCTGCCGGCCATTGTTTTATTGGCTTTGATCTATTCTCCGATTCCTCGGGTTTTCGGTTTACCGGTGCAAACGCAAACGAGACCAGGATTCAGGGTGATGAGATCAAACTCGAAAGTGAAATCCGTCTAAACGTGACGGCTCCCATTTCCAGCCGCATCGTTTTACTACGAGATGGCAACGTTATTCAGATTGAGAGCGGACTAACCAGGAAGGAATTCACTGTAACTGAGCGTGGCAGTTATCGGGTCGAGCTCTATCTGCCCCAGCTCCCGGGGTCCGTCAGCGAGCAACCCTGGATTCTTTCAAATCCAATTTATGTGAGGTAGGGGGCCGGGTGCGAAATTGAAACGGGGCCGGACACGACATCGCCCCAGCCCGGGCTGCCCTGCTGACTGCCCGGTTGGGGCGACGAACGACGCCGGAAAGCTCCAGCTATGATTCGGAAGCGGTGACGTACGTTTCACCGTGTAATACTGTAGAGAGCCTTAGTGTTATTGACTCTGCTCCCAAGTCTTCCCGAGTATTAGGGAAACCCGAGTACAGCCTTCCATACACTGTTTCAAGTGGGGTTAGTCTAGTTCCGGAAGCTCGCTCTGTCAAGTTTCAGATTGACCGAGTAGTGTCCTGATTTGACCTTAAGACACTTGGACTGACCGTGTTGACGCCGCTTCCCTACCAGCCCCGCTGAATTTCCCAGCGATCCACAATTCGACCGCTCTCCAAGACGTGGTAGTGTGAGTGTTGGGCGGCACTCAGGCACGAGTGATTTGCCAGCACACGAACTCGCGACCCGACTCTCAGTCCCGAAATATCGCCATTCTGGGCCATAATTTCGCCATGTTCCTGTGACAGTGAGTCGAGGCGAAGACCCAGGTTGTGGCCTTCGAGATCCAGCACGCGACCGTATCCGCAGGTGGGATCAAACTCAATCGCCCCGCGGTCCTTCGAGAGGGCGATTGCCCCCGCGTCAATAACGATCTTTTTACGCTTTAGATCCCGATGTACCACCGCGGCCAGAACGGTCAACGCGCAGTCGTCAAGCGTGCAGCTTCCGATTGAGGCCTGGAATGCGTCAAAGAAAATATAGTTACCAGGCCGCGCCTCATCGATCCCCTCAAGATGATCGACAACTGTGATGGTAGGCGTCGACCCTATGCTGACAGTCGGGACGTCGATTCCAGAATCCCGCAATTCTGCGGCGAGTTGCCTCATCACATCGCGCTCATGCCTGGCCACGGTCAGGCGCTCAGTTCGCGAGCGATAGTGATACGAGTGGCCGGCATGCGTAAGAATTCCCGCGAAACGAAGATTCGAAGAATCGGAGATTCGCCCAGGGATTTCGAGTGCCTCTTTGGAATCTGGTTCCACACCACAACGGTGGTAGCCACAATCAATCTTCAAAAATAGGTCGACAAGGACGTTCTCATTTCGTGCGGCTTCGTTGAGCAGCGCCGGAATCTCCGGATCGTCGGTGATCAAACCTAGACGCTGACAGGCCTTGGCCAGCGCGAGCGCTGCTTTGAATTTACCCGGTTCTATCGGCACGGCGTAGGTGATGTCTTGAAACCCACGAGACACAAAGGCGCTGCCCTCGGCTAAGGTAGACACGGTTATCGCGCCCGAGTGGCCCTCAGTCTGAATGCGCGCTACTTCAATCGACTTGTGTGTTTTCACATGCGGGCGCAGTCGTGCGCCGAGATCGCGAACGCGGTTGCCGATTCGGGCCGCGTTGCGCCCCAGGCGCTCGACATCAAGTAAGAGTGCGGGAGTGGCTATCGTTTCGAGGTCCATGTTCGCGTCCAACGATCATACAGCATAACAAAGTTCCTGATGCTGGGAGCGCAGGCGTCTAGCCTGCAGTGCCCAACTCACATTCCAACGTCGGATTTCAGTGGCAACTGTCGCGGGAGTCAGGCGGCTGGTTGCCAAGGGGGCATACCCGCACGCCTATCGGTTTGCGACCTCTCTCGGTCCATGGTCATAATCTGTTTGATCGGACGTCACCGTTGGTCTTATCCTGAAATCGAATTAAAGTCATTTATGCAACTATCCATAGCTACGCCCCGCACTTTCAGTTTTAAGCGAACCGTGATCAGTCATGGCTGGTGTGAACTCTTGCCATTCGAGATTGACCGGGACAGGTGGGTACTCGCGCGCACGCTCGATCTCTTAGACGGCGCACCCGTCACAGTCCTAATCACAGCAAACAAGCGCGAGGTGCGAATTGATCCGTCTCGCACGCTCCGGAAAAAAGCTGTTGAGCAAGTGCTCCGGGATGTACGCCACATGCTGCGGCTGGATGATGATATGGCCGTCTTTTATCGGACGATGGAAGCGACACCCGATTTTGAATGGGTGTCGGAGCAGGGAGCAGGCCGGCTGCTTCGCGCGCCCACCGTTTTTGAAGATCTGGCGAAGATGATCTGCACCACAAATTGCTCATGGTCACTCACCAGGAAGATGGTCACGGGGCTGGTTCAGAGTTTGGGACGGGAGTCGGCCGGGGGACGGAGAACCTTTCCGACTCCGGAAGCGATGGCGCTGATGCCCTTAAAATTCTACGTAAACGAAGTGAGCGCTGGTTATCGTGCCCCTTATTTGAAGGAACTTGCCGAACGCGTGGCTTCCGGCTCCTTGAATGTGGAGGCTTGGCTTGACAGCCCATTGCCTACCGCAGAACTCATCAAGGAGATGAAGAGCGTTAAGGGAGTTGGCGACTACGCTGCTGAGAACGTTCTCAAACTCCTGGGCCGGTACGATGGTCTGGCGCTGGACTCCTGGACCCGAGCGAAGTTCTTCGAAATGCGCAACCAAGGACGCAAAGCGACGGACAAGAAGATTGCTCGTTACTATTCAGGCTTTAAAGAGTGGCGCGGTTTGGCCCTCTGGTGCGACCTCACGCGCGATTGGCTGGACGTCGACGGTCGGGCGGCGGATTGACTCTGAATTCCAACCGCAGGCGTCTCGCCTGCATGTATCCGTCCACGAAAGCAAAAAGCGCGAGAGGACTCGACGTCATGTGCACAACCATCTAAGCCAAAGCAGCAAAGGTCACTGTTTGTAGATAAGTCCATTCTTCATTACAAAGACGGTTTTCTGCATGTTGTGAATGTCTTTCAGTGGATCGCCTGAGACCGCTACGATGTCCGCCCATTTCCCCACCGTCAAAGAGCCCAGGTTCTTGTCCCAGCCGAGTAGCTTCGATCCATTTAGAGTACCGGCCACGATCGACTCCATTGGACTCATCCCGCCCCACTCTACCATCAGCACAAACTCCCGCGCGTTTGTGCCATGAGCGATCACGCCGGCGTCGGTACCCAAAACGATTGGTACTTTGTTAGCTACGGCGATCTTGATTCCGTTGCGCAGAGCGGCGGCGGCAGCCAGGGCTTTCTCGGCCCGCTGTCCTTTAAGTATGCCGCTCCTGGCGGCTCTTTCCACCACCTCACCAGCCATCATAGTGGGCACCAGGAATGTGCCGCGCTGGGCCATCAGTCGCGCGCCTTCCTCATCGATAAAAGATCCATGCTCAATTGAAGCCACCCCGGCGCGGGTGGCGATCTTGATTCCCTCTGTGCCATGGGCGTGGGCGGCGACTTTTCTTTCCAGCTTAGTCGCTTCATCAACCATCACCTTCATCTCGTCATAGTTGTATTGCGTTGTTCCCACGGCATCGCCTTCCGACAGCACTCCGCCGGTCGCACAGGTCTTGATCAAGTCGGCGCCATACTTAACCTGGAAACGGACGGCTGCGCGTATTTCGTCAGGACTATTCGCAATGCCGTCTTCGATAGACCGATCCATGAGCCCGGGTCGATAGCCATTTGAATCGCAGTGGCCCCCGGTGATGCCGAGTGAGTGTCCGGCAGACTGCATTCTCGGCCCCGCTATCCACCCTTCGTTGATTGCCTTCCGCAACGCCAGGTCGTCAAACCTGCCGCTCGCGCCAACGTTACGCACGGTGGTGAACCCAGCCACCAATGTGTCTCTCGCATTGCCAACGCCGAGAATGGCCCCGAAAGATTCGTAATCCCGAACCGCGGACGTCTCGATCTCCGGATCACCAAGCACGCGGCCGATGAGGTGAGTGTGCGCATCAACAAAACCGGGCAGGAGGGTCGCATCTCCAAGGTCGATAATCCTGGCGCCGGGAGGAACGCGCACGTCCCCGGCGGCGCCCACCGCAGTGATCTTTTCGTCAGTCACTATCACGACGGCATTGCTAATTGGAGCTTTGCCGGTGCCATCGATCAACCGAGCTGCCCGGAGCACGACCAGGCCTTTGCCTTGGGGCGGGGCAGGCCTGATGGCGCCAGGTTGTTTTCCGGTTTCTTGTGATAAGACCGTTGTAATGATAGCGAGGGCCACAACCGCAGTTAGAATGGTTCTCAATGCGCGCATACTAAGCTCCAGAACTAAAGAATGGGAATCAATGGGAATAACTTCTAAGTGAACGGTGATCAGTGAAAGTTGGCGCATTCTAATCGAGATTGCCTGCGCGCACCAGCGTCACCAAGCTGCAACCTGGTTTCAGTTTCAGTGCCGCTGGGACTTCGGCGCGTTCCGGCCTAGAGAACGTGTTCCTGTCAGAACGGTGAGCGGTAGCGACCCGGTCTCAACTGGGAAGCATACGGCCGGGTGGTTCTGACAGGGTTCGCTGAGAGGCGGCGTAGATCAGACCGGGTCGCTACCGCTCACCGTTCTGACAGGGTTTGCTGAGAGGCGGCGTAGATCAGACCTGCTCGCTACCCCTCGCCGTTCTGACAGGGTTCGCTGCACGGTCCCAGTGAAAAGGCGAGCTCCTAACTTAATAACCGGTTGAGCTCCGAGTATGACTTGTGTATTGTGCAGCATTGGAAACGTTGAGTCTTCGACAGGAGGTTCCCCCAGAATGAGTGACGAAAGGTTTGGTCCGGGTTTTGGCGCCGGTATCGCTCTGGCAATTGGGTTAGTGCTTGCCTCGGTGATTGGTGGATGGGCTTTTGTGAAGGGGAAGCGCGGTGATCAGACGATTACCGTGACCGGCTCGGCGCGCAAGCGTATCAGATCAGATCTGGTAATTTGGAAAGCGGGTGTTTCCTATCAGGCGCCCGTGCTTTCGGACGCTTACCGGTCTCTTTCCGAGAATGTGCCTCGCGTTAAGTCGTACCTGATCGGCAAGGGCATTCCTGAGAACCAAATCACGATTTCTTCCATCTCTTCCCAAACCTTGCACGCCCGAAACGACCAGGGAGAAGACACGGGACAGATCACCGGGTATTCACTGCGACAGGAGCTGGAAGTGCGTTCAAATGACGTGGACAAGATCGCAAAGATTGCCCGCGAGGCCACTGAACTGATTAATCAGGGCATTCTGCTGGAGTCGATGGCGCCTGCATACCACTACACCAAACTCGGGGAAGAGAAGATCACGATGCTTGCCGAGGCGGCCAAAGATGCCAAGGTGCGAGCTGAAAAGGTGGCGGAGAGCACCGGCAGCAGCATTGGCAGCGTACGCACTGCAAGGATGGGAGTGTTGCAGATCACACCGGCGGATTCAAACGAAGTCTCTGATAGCGGCATGAACGACACCTCGTCACTGGAAAAAGACATTACGGCCGTGGTCAATGTCGGGTTTGAGATCGATTAACTTAGGTTCCCTGGAAAACATGTTGACAACTCGCACGGGCATCGGCGAATCTAAGTCTATACTCGCTGCCCCTGGCGAGTGGTCGTAAGTCTAATAGCCCAAGAAAAAGACATGAAATTAGGTTCCCTCGCCATCACCCCACTCATTTTTTCTCTTGCGTTCGTTGCTGCTCACGCACAATCACCGGAAGTCTCCGAATTAACGCGCCCGCGCAGGGTATCTTCTCCGGCGCCCCCATCGGAAAAGCCCCAGCAATCACCTGCGCAAACGGTACTGCAAAAGCAAAGTCCAGAGCCGGTCCCGAGCCCCATTCCACAGCCGTCACAGGCGGCGGGTTCACCAATGGTAGTTCCGCCACAATCAGTTGAGTTGGCGGGAACAGAGCCTGAGGCGGCTGAATCACAGAAGAACTTGCGGTTTCTTTCGCCGCAGGCGATCCGCGCGAGAATTGCGGAGGCGGAGCGCCTGTTCAAGTCGCGTCCGATGCCGACATCGATGGGGTCTTCAATTCAATTTGTAACCCTCGCCGCTCTAGATCAGAGTACGGCCCGCATCCATCACGTCACACTCTTAAAGGAAACATTTCTCACCAAAGGCTCTGAATTCACAACGACTAGTTCTTTAGGCGTGCCGTTGAGTATTCGCGTGCTGCGTGCTAACGGCGTAAACACCTCAGTAACCATCTTCGACAACCAGGGTCGCTCCCTGACTCCGCTGCTGGTTGAGTTTCCGATTGAGAAGCGCGGCGTTTTTCGTGAGTTGGCTTATTACACCTCAGCGCATCCGGCGCTGCTTTCGCCAGAACTGGCACAGTCGGGCCAGTTGTATGTACGCAACATGTTGGATCTGGCGGCGAAGCGTCTGGGTGAGAAGGGTGTTTTTATCTCGCCTCGGATCGTCGATGTGGCTGAGCGCCTGTGCCTGGTCGAGCACGTTGACCACGAACGCTTTCGTCAGGAAAACCGCGGCGCACTATTCCAGGAAGTTTACTCACTCTTTGCCCTTAACGAACTTGATACTTATCGCTACTCAGTCAGCTCCGCCGGCGCTGGCGGCATGGTCCAGATGATTCCCTGGGCCTACAATCTCATGAAGCAGCGTCATCCTGGCGTGGGTCTCACGCCTGATTTTGTCGTGGGCATGCGCAATCACGGAAACGCGCTGCAGGCGATGCTGCTATACATGCAAGACACCTGGAACGATCTGGCAGCAAATGAAGAAGTGCAATACGCGCTCAATGCAAAACTCGCAACGCAACCGGAGCTGGTCGCTGCCGGCTATAACTCAAACGCGGCTCGTTTGCCGGGTTATTTGAAGCGCGGAGGTTCGTCGTGGCGCATACTGATTCCGCGTGAGACGCAAATGTATCTGCAGATCTACAAGAATTTCGAAGCTCTGGTCCCCATGAAGCCGCGGTCAACGCCTCAAATCTCCAGAGGCAGCACCGCCGGCTCTAATAACGCCAACTAGTCTAATCTGGCGATCTGTGTAGCACTCCCGGTTCCCGAAATGGCATCAATCGATCCACGAAACAACACTAATCAACACGAAACGGTCCTACTAGGGCATTTCGTCTGAATTGGTGGATCGTCAGGACGCCTTAATCAATCCGAATTCTTGCCGAAGAGTACGTTAGCCCAGTAGAACGCGACTGTGCCCGCTCCGATCACGGCGCAGGTTGCTACCGTGCGCCACAAAATGTCGGTCCCGGTAAAGTTCCAAATGGCGAGCAGGGAGGCAACAACCGCCACCAGAATGCAGGCGCTGGTGGTCCAGAATGAGATCGTCCTCACCATTCGTGGATTCAGAAAGCCTCGACGCTTGGGGCCTGGTTGAGAGTCTGGCAACTTATTCTCACCCTGGTTACTTTTACTTACCGAGCTGATTGTTCGCCTACCACGCTCTCTCTGGGTTAGCACAATAGCGGCCACAGATGAACACGGAGAAACGCAGATCTGCGCAGGCTCGAGCTGCTACCCTTCTCTTTCTTATCCGTTCTACCCGTGTTCATCTGTGGCTCGTATTCTTATCCGCGAATAAAGCGTACTTTAACGCGATTTTCTTGACGGTGTTTGCATTCCGTATCGTGGCCGGCATTCCCAGGGTACGCTCGAGCTGCGCCCCGGAAAACTTGGATTCGCTGATCTTCTTCCGGGAAAGCCAATAGACTTCACGACCATACACATGAAAGTCGTCCACTTCCGTCATGAATGTCAGGAGCTTCTGTTTGGATTCGGTGCTGGGCGCGTCTGCTGTAAAGGCGATATACAGTGAATTTCCGTCTGCATCCAACTCCGAATCGTCAAATGGTTGGTATTCCGCGATGTTTGCCAATTCTGATATCGACCTCACAAAGGTCGCAACTCGGTAACCGAAAGTCTCCCGAAGTAGACTCTCAATCTTCGTTTCCAAAGTCTTCGTGCTTTTTGAGGTCGAATCAAATATTACATTGCCGCTGGCGATAAAGGTCTCGACATTGGAAACCCCCAGGGCCTCAACCAGTTGGCGCAGATGGTCCATTTTGACGATATGGCCACCAACGTTAATGGCTCGCAAGAAGGCAACATATTTTGGCATACGAGTCTAGGC
>JACDCK010000165.1 GCA_013817595.1 Pyrinomonadaceae bacterium
TTCTCCAATACAATCGGCCCATGACGAGTAACCGTCACATCGATTGTAAGGATGTCAGTTGCTGAACCAGTGAATCCCTTCCGCACTCTGATCTCTTCGTGGCGGATTTCCGCATCCCGCCAACCGCTCGGAGTCAGATAACGTCCGGGATTACCGGGATCGAATTTCTCAATATAGAGATCCTGGACATCAGGCCCCACATTGGTAAAACCCCACGCAATGCGATCGTTATGACCGATTATCACCCCGGGAAGTCCCGGCGCGGTCACTCCGGCTACTCTAACTCCGGGCCCGCTCAGATGGACCAGATACCATATCGGCGGCGCGGAAGGGGCGAGATGAGGATCGTTTGCCAGCAGCGGTTTGCCCGACGCGGTGTGCTTGCCACTCAAGACCCAGTTGTTGCTAGCCGCCAGGTTCTCGGCCGCGAGACCTACGCGGGCAAGAGATTTAGACATCATCTCTTCGTCTCTCTCCAGGAAGCGAAGCGTATCTACGGAGACGGTCCGTTCTGAGGAAGAAACCGGTGTTGAGACAGCCGACTTCCTCGTGTCTTTACCGACGACCAGAACATCCAATGGTGACGTCTCGCGCATTAACGCCACGCGCTTTTCCGCGGGTAGATCGGCGAAGGCTTCGCGCATGACGTCGAGCCGCCACGTGGAGGAGAGCGACTCGAAGAATAGTTTCACCACGACGAGCGAATCGGACGGCGTCCATGGCCGAGGCTGGTACTGAAGTATCTGAAATTCTGGCGGCAAGCTCTTCGCCTCGAGACCGGCGATATAGGCATTAACTCCCCGCGCATAGGCCTCCAGGATCGCACGTGCGGCGGGAGTCGCCTGAGAAACCTCTGCTTCGGCGGTTTGAGCGAAGCCAAAAGTCCGATGGCGCTTATCTTCCTCAAGCGCGTTGTTCCCAAATATCTCCGCGAGCTCACCGCGTGCGGTGCGGCGTAACAAATCCATTTGCCAAAGCCGATCGGCAGCGGTCGCATAACCTTGTGCGAGATACAGGTCCTCGTCGTTACTTGCAGTTACGTAGGGAATGCCGCGTTCATCGCGCCTCACGATTACGCGTTCGCGCAAACCCTGCACCTGAACTGTTTGTGATTCTGCAACACCGGTTTGTTGGGCGGAAGTAAGCGGGAGACAGGTGATTGCAAGCAAAACCATCGAGAACAGAGTGAGACATCGCTGCATAGGGAGCCAGACCTCGTCTTGAAGGATAAAGGTAGCGGAAATACTAACACATGCGGCTCCAGCTCATCTGCGTAAAGGTTTTGGTCGTACGATTCACGAACTCACACGAAATGACACTAAGTCCTTTTGGTGTTAGTTCGTGTGGTTTCGTTGATCAATCGCTTTGCTCTAGACTTACTCACAAAAAAGCGATTCGGATTCGCCGCTTGACTGCATCAGGTGATCCTGAACTAGCACCAATCCGTTGACCATTCGCTAGTTCAACCATTACAATCCACTCCCATGTCAACCGGATCAAAATCTCTTCTGCGCGGTTTGCTGTTGGTCGGGTTGTTGGTCTTCTGTGCGATTTATGTCAACGCCCAGCAACGTCCACTGCTTACGGAAGATGTCGACATCATTCCTCCAGGTATAATAAGGATCGAGGCTGGTATAGATTTTCTCCAAGGCGCGAAGTTTCCGGCATCAGGCCTGACCGGAGATCTGACGCGCTTAGGTGTGATCGGGATCAATATCGGTTTCGCGCCCAACGTCGAGTTTCAAATCGAAGGCGTTGCGCAGAATTTTCTGAGTATCAATTCAAGAAATCCCTCGGCGATCCCGTTGGAACTTGTACCAGGGGCAAATTCGGCTAATGACACCGGCGACTTTACCCTGGCAACAAAATTCAAACTGCGCGCTGAGACGAGCCGCGGACCTTCACTGGGCTTTCGTTTTGGCGTGCAATTGCCGAACTCCAATCAGGCGCGAGGCATCGGTCTCAATCAAACGAATGCCTTCGCGTCCATCCTAATCGGCAAGAAGTTCGGGCACGACGGACGCTTCAATACCTTTGGCAATCTGGGTGTTGCGATTCTAACGGCGCCGACAACCCTTTTTTCTCAGAACGACGTCCTTACCTACGGAGTGGCCGGGATATTCCGCTTCAACCGGCAATTTAGTTTGGCCGGCGAGGTCAACGGCCGGGTGAACACACGCCCAGGCAGCGGCCCGCTGGGTACTGAGTCTCAATCAGAGGCCCGCCTGGGAATGCAGATCCGCGCGTCCGGTTTGCGTTTCGATTTTGCCGGCATTAAGGGCCTGACGAACTTCGGTCCTAACTCCGGTCTTACCATCGGGGTAACCTACGACACGCCGCCCGTCTTTATTCCCGCCAAGTAGATTCAAGCGTGATAAGATCACTCATCACTTATAATCACTTATCACTAAATCATGGATTGGTTAAGCTCAATTGGACGCTGGCTGGAGCAGTACGTAATCGACGTGCCGCTTTACCTTGCGGCGCCGGCGATGGTTCTCATTGGCGCCCTCGATTCGTCGCTGCTATCCCTGCCGGAAATTAATGATTACCTGGTCGTAGGGCGTTGTTACAAGTATCCAAATGCAGTTTTCTACTTCCCGCTTTTTGCTGCCGCCGGCTCCGTTCTCGGATGCTGGCTGCTCTATTCGATCATGCGACGCGGTGGTCAGGCGCTCTTGCGCAAACGGTTCAAGCCCGAAAGCATTCAGCGCGTGGAGCGGGCCTATGCGCGGTTCGGCTTTCTGGCTATCGCTGTCCCCGCGATACTTCCGCCGCCCCTGCCCTTTAAAATCTTCGTTGCTACCGCCGGCACGCTGGAATACCCGCGCTGGAAGTTTTTGACCACCGTGATGTTGGCGAGGTCGTTTCGCTATTACGTGGAAGGCATCCTCGCAGTTTTTTACGGCAGGCGCGTGCTATTGTTCATGAAAGACAATGGTTTGGTCATTCTCAGCATAGTGGCAGCCGTGGCTGTTGTTGGTTTGCTGATTTACGTCGTGGTCAATCGATGCCGGACAGGTTTTGTTAGGAAGGCGGCGCCAACGGGAAAATCGGAGAATTAGTTTAAGAACAAATTTACTAGGCAGGAAGGACACTTAGTTGAAACTGCTGCTCGATAAATTCATTAAAAGCCTTTCGCGTCTGTCGGACTTTCTCATCGCTTTTGGTCCGTTTGGGCTGTTCGCGGTTGCAGTTCTTGATTCAAGCTTTGTACCGTTACCGAGCAGCGCTGATGCGTTGATGCTGCTATTAACGGCAGCTCATCCGCGTTGGATGGTCTTTTACGCAATCGTTGCCACCGCGGGATCGACGCTTGGTTGTTGGATTCTCTATTACGCGTCACGTCGCGCGGGCAAGCGTGCGCTCGCCAGGTTTTCAGAATCGAAACAGAAGCGGGTCAAAGAACTAATAGATCGTTACGACGTAATCTCCGTACTGGTCGCATCGCTTCTGCCGCCGCCATTCCCCTTCAAATTATTTGTGATCACGGCCGGAGTGTTTCGCTTCAACCTTACTCGGTTTGTGGTGGCGATTGTGTTAGGTCGTGGTTTTCGTTTCTTGTTGGAAGGCTACTTCGCAATTCGTTACGGCGCTCAGGCCAAGCTGTTTCTGGCGAAGTACTACCCCTGGATCGGGTTCGGACTAGCGACGATTATTGCTGTGTTGCTGACCCGCAGTTTGTGGAGACGAAGATCGGATTCGCGCGTTCAGGCAAGTCTAGAAGCCAGGAACTAAGGGGAGGAGCGGCGCGGCCTCGGTGGTTTCCTCGGTTTTTATTTCTAGGAACTGAAAGTTTCGGGCGCTCGCAAGATCTTTGACGCCGTGTTCTCCAAGGCGCGTGAGCAGATGTAGAAAAACCTCGGCGGTCGCGAGCGCGTCACTGCCGGCCCGATGCCGGTGGAAGATCGGGATCGAGAAATGGTTGGCAACTGTGTCAAGGCGGTAGTTAGTTAAACCCGGAAACACTCGCCGCGACAACTTAACCGTGCAGAGGTGCGTATTAATCATCCGGTGGCCGGGGTAAACGCGTGAGATTTCATGATTTAAGAAACTTGTGTCGAAAGGTGCGTTGTGCGCAATGAGCACTGCGTCGCTGACGAAATCCAGCCACTGAGGAGCGACTTCGGCGAATACCGGTGCGGTCTTTACCATCTCGTTGGTTATCCCCGTGAGCGCGACCACAAAACGAGGAATGGCAATTTCGGGGTTTACCAGCGTCAGAAAACTGTCGACAAGGCGCCCCTGACGGATCCGGTATGCCCCCAATTCAATAACACGGTTAGGGGGCATCTTGGCGCCGGTGGCTTCCAAGTCCACTACTACGAAATCCAGGTCGTCGAGCAGACGAAATTCGACGTCGTCATTTTGCAGCTCAATCGTTTTCCCATCGACGAACCTGAACCGACGATCGTCTCTGACGAGATCGGCCACGAGCAGGCCTGCCAGCTCATCGTCGATGTGCGAGACCTTAAAAACCGCATCGACGATTTCAGCTGCGTTAGCGCGTCCGCCACAGTCGCGCAACAAATCGATTGTTTCTTGAACAAGAGTTGAGTCGGAAACGAGGTTTGGATAGGGAGCCATCGGGCGCGATTGTAACACGCATTATATTTCGATTGGGGAAAGATTGTGCGAACCGAAGATGTGATTGAGAAATTCAGAGCGATGGGAGCACTGCTTGAGGGCCACTTTGTCCTCACCAGCGGGCTTCATAGCCCTAACTACTTGCAATGTGCCCTCGTGCTGCAGCATCCAGCGGAAGCTGAAAGATTTGGTCGGGCCATCGCCGAAGATTTCAAACAGGACAATATTCAGCTCGTGGCTTCTCCGGCGATTGGCGGGATCGTAATCGGACATGAAGTTGCCCGACAGCTAGGCGCTCGATTCATTTGGACTGAGCGCGAGAATGGCGAGATGACTTTAAGGCGCGGGTTCTCGGTGTCGCCCAGTGAGAGAACGGTGGTTGTTGAGGACGTGGTAACCACGGGCGGTTCAACCCGCGACACGGTGAATGCTTTGCAAGCCGCAGGCGCAAACGTAGTTGCGGCGGCTTCAATCATCGATCGTTCAGCGGGCGTTGCCGATGTGGGTGTACCGCGTTTCGCGCTCGCGACGCTCAATGTGCTATCCGTGGACCCTTCAATTTGCGAGCTGTGCAAACGAGACGAAGCCGCTATAAAGCCGGGCAGCAGGAAACCGCTAGTCACTGGTCAGTAGTCAGTTGTCAGGGGCATAACCTCTGGATTGGAGGTAATTCGTCTCCTTTCGTTTACGACTGACAACTGACTACGAACTACTGACCAACCATGAATTTCAAGCTCACCATTCAATACGACGGCACAGATTTTCATGGCTGGCAGAGACAGGGCGAACTGCGCACGGTCCAGGGAGAATTAACCCGCGCGCTAACGTTGATTGATGGCCTCGAGGTGATAGTTCATGGATCCGGAAGAACCGATGCAGGCGTTCACGCACAAGGTCAGGTGGCCAGCGTTCGAGTAGAGCGAAACATAACACCCGAAAAGCTTCGCGCGGCAATTAATGGAAACGTGGCCAAAGACCTGCGCATCATGCAGGCGCAAATCGCCAGCGACGACTTTCACGCACGCCATTCAGCTCTGGAGAAAACCTATCTCTACCGAGTCGTAAACGGTCCGGTGATGTCCCCATTTTGGCTTCGCTATGCACACCACGAGGCTCGGCAACTTGATCTTGAAGGCATGACCTCCTGTGCCGCTGTCTTTCTTGGTACTCATGACTGGACTGCTTTCTCGGCGGCTCAATCGGACACCGAGGGCAGGACACGCACCATTAATCACCTCGAAGTTTCCGGGCGCACGGATGAATGCTCAGGCGAACCAATGGTCGAGATCAAGGCCAGTGCCGACGGGTTTCTCCGCTACATGGTGCGTTCTATAGCGGGGACTTTGTTGGCAGTAGGCCGTGGCGAGATAGACGAGCAACATATTAAACGCGCCATCGAGCAGGGTGATCGCTCGCTTGCCGGAGCAACCGCACCCGCGTACGGCCTCACGTTATTGTCGGTTCGCTATGAGTGAGTTCGGTCCGGGTGAATAACTCATTACACCGGGAGCGATAGCTATGTAAAAAGCCAAAAAGGACCTACGGTAATTTGCAGGAAGGCGAACCCTGTCCCCGCCTCGAGCTTGAAAGCCACTCATCAACGCTTGGGAGATTGAGGTTCGAGCATTTGCGAGCCATATTAGGAAGCCCCTTTGGAGGTAAGAATAAATTGAGTTGTTTGTCTAACGATTTTTTATTCTGGTCGTAAGAGCGGGGACAGGGTCCGCCTTCCTCACCTGCAAGTCAGCCGGGCTTGAGCTGTCCTTTAAGGATTGGGCTGTGCTTGTGATGATATGCCGAAACCCAGACTGACCCACATCTCCTCAGTACCTATTTGTTGACACACCTCAGAGTTGAGGCAAGAATGTGAGCGGCTCTGATTACATTGATTGAAGTCTTATGCTTTCTGATTTTGGTAAAGTCGTAAAGCCCGGAACCCGCGACGAGATGC
>JACDCK010000166.1 GCA_013817595.1 Pyrinomonadaceae bacterium
AGGCACAATGGTGAAATGAAGTGCATTCGGTTAATGCGTTTAAGGATCAAGCTCACGTGCGTGGGTGTTTCGGAACCGCTTTTTATGCTCATTAGATTCTTTGACATCACTTAACCGGAGGTTCGTTATATGAATGAGCAAAGGGGGTATAAGGATGAAACTGAGAGGTGCCGGACGATCCCTTATGGCAACGGGCGTGGTTTGTATAATCATTTATGTCCTGGTTAGTTTATATGGGCTCTCCGCTACTGCATTACGAATTGGCAATTTGCTGCTGTATGTAGGCATAGTAATAATCATCATAGGACTCGCGCTGCGTCTCTCAAGGACAGTCCCACGTGCCTGACACCCTTTAATGACAAATCCTTCGTGGCGGGGTAGCTCAGCCGGTTAGAGCGTGGGATTCATATTAGAGTAGAATCAGGGGTCTTCTTGCTCAAAGTTGCATCGCGGACTAGGTGGATAGCCAATGGATCTTAGACGAAGTCCTTAACTTTCTTCCCGTAGCTGAGGAGGTATACTCCAACCGATTGATTGTTCCTGGATGAACCATAGAAGTCTTCGATCAGGTATCCGGAAGATATCGCCTCGCTGAAGGCCCACCGCGTTGCTTCTCGCCACCTTACTGCCAATTCCGAGCTCTCCCGCTGCAACTTGTTAATGTCTGCTGGGATTTCTATCGATAGGTATTTCGGCCTGGGGACTTCGGATGACTGGCCCCTCTGAGGTACGTTGTTTGGGCCAACTCGTACGAGGCGTGCGATGCAATCGAGGTCAAGGATTGAAGCCCTGCTTCCGTCTTTTGTTTGTAGTCGTTCGCGTACGCGCCGGCTGTCGAGCGGCCACGTTACCCAGAGACGATCGGTACCGGTACCGATCTGATGCAACAAGCTTGAGGTCGTTTCACCGTAGAAGTTGATCTTGTAAGCATCGGCGACGACCCCGAGCTTTGCGAAGTTGAAATGCGCGTTCAGACTCTGAAGTGGGTCGAATGTCCATGTCATTCTGTTGATCCCTTGGGCGAGAGTGCGCTCCCGCTGCGCGGATTTGAGTCGATAGCCAAGGTTGAAGTTGCGATGCGATGGTGTGACAGCAAGCATGTGTGAATGATGGACCGTGCGCTCGTTCTCACGCCCAATGAAACTGTAGGCGAAGCCGATGAGTGACGGCCCGTCAAACGCGCCGATTAGAATCGCGCCAACCTCACGCGTCGCAGCAAGGATGGTGAGAGGAGCGATGTCGCGATCGTCACACCCCCAGACCTCCTTCTGGAGCGATTCGACCTCTCGCATCTCCGAGATAAGTTCTATGTCTCGGATAATGATGCTCGATCTTTCAGTTGCGCTGGACACAGTAGTAACGAGTGCTTGCTTTCTAACGATTTAGCCAAAAACCGTTTCTTCGGAATCTACGAGAACTCACCCCAGCTTCCTTAACAACCCACGCCCGTGGCTGCACGGCGCGGCCAAGCCGCAAACAAAAAAAATTAAGCTAACTGAACTCAAAACTTCAGGCAGCTAAAGGTCCAGTTCGAGTGCGGTTTTCACTCCGTCAGGAGTGAGATGTCTATAGACCGGAACACAATAAAAATGCGCTGCGCCGTTCGGATGGGCGGAATTATACTAGATGAGTACCTGTCAACTTGAATTCCGCCCCTCCGAATGGCGCCGGAGGGAGGGTCGGGCGTCCGGTGCTATAAACATGTCACCCCTACGGGGTGAAACCCGTTAACTCCTCGCGAACGAACGACGTTGAAACAAAAGCCCCAACGAGATTGCGCTTTCAGTCCAAAAGTCTCTCAAAAAGCAAGACAAATACCCTTGTGGTACAGATATCATCTGGTTTTCAACCTCATGGCGAATCTCCATTGGACCCTTTCAGCTCGCGGTACCAGCGTGGCCCAGAGGCATATTCTCTATCGGTCGGCCTCAGCCGGGTGAGCGCGCGCTTGGGATCGATATGCGCACACGCTACGTGTATGGCGTTTATCACAGCCGTGGGAGCGACATAGGAATTGAGAAATGATGGGCTGACGACGGAAGCAACCACATGAGCGTCACAATAGCGTGCAATCGGTGTCGTATCGCTGTCGGTAATCCCGAAAGTCGGCACGCCTTGCTTCCTGGCCTGCAGCACTGCCTCGACCGTATCCCTCAGACATTGCCCAAAGCTGATGGCCACCAGCACATCTTTCGACGTCAAGACTTCAACCTTATGTTGCAGATTCCCGGTACCCCCAATCGGAGCCCCAGCATCAAACCCGAGTCCCAACAACCCGTAAGCAAGGCAATTGGCCAGCGAAGCGGCGAAGTCTACGCCAACAACGAGAATGCGACGGGAACGCTTGATCAATTTGGCAAGTTCTATAATTCGCTGTGAATCAAGATCTGCTTTCAACGCGTTAATATTGTCTAACGCCTTATCCAAAGCGTGATCAATGTGATCAGCCACGCTCCGCTTCTCTCGTGTTGCGGCTTTCAGCGCGGTGTAGGGAGTCATACGCGTCACGAAGTGCTGCCGGAGGTCGGTTGAGAATTCGGCAAAACTTTCGTAACCCAAGACCTGAGTGGCGCGCAGGATCGTCGTTGCATCGACGCGATAACGTTTGGCTAGTTCACGCGAAGAGAGGAAACAAGTCTCATCTGCTGAGTCGAGGATGGCTCGGACCAACCGCTGGCGATGCGGGTTAAGGTCAGATTGCGCTTGTGCAAAACGCACCTCGAGGGCTGAACTCTTTCCGTCAGTACTATCAGAACCATTGGAAGAGCTGCGTCTTTTTTTTCGAGAGTTAGACCTATTCATTTCTTCTCCAATGCTTTGGGTTATCGCCTCCAACTCCGGGCACGTTGATCGCAGCATATTTACGGAATTGAACGTTGCTGACGGGAAGATAGCAAATCACTGTTCAGCAGACAAGAGGCTATGCAGCATGTGTAGCTTTTATTGACATTGTGCAGCACTTGCGGTATATGAGTGTCCGTGGCCGTGGTTGAAAAGGTGGAAGCTCAAGGAGGTTACGTCGCTGCGCAACAGAAAGGGTGGATCCGAAGAGAGGTCGAGCGCTCAGCCGCTCGTTGGCGTGAGCTGGTCAACTCCGGCGAGCGACGCATCGTGGGACAGAACTGCTACGTGCGTGAAGAGGGGCCTGAGCCCGAGATATTCGAAATCAGTCCAGACGTTGAACAGATCGCTATCGAGCGAATCCGCGAGCTCCGGGCAACGCGCGACAGCGCCCGTTTCAAGCGAGCGATGAGCGACTTCGAGGTGGCCGCCAAGTCCTTCGCGAATCGGAAGGTTTCCGAGTTGGGAGACGACAATCTGATGCTCGCGGCGATAGAAGCGGCGCGAGCCGACGCGACGACGGGCGAGATGATGGGTGTGCTCAAGTCGGCCCTGACTTGGGGACCGCCTTACTAGCTCGAAGGAGGACGTCGACGTCATTGGGATCTCGAGTTCTTCGGGCGGTCATATGCCAGTGTTCGAAGACCTCCTGGCGGGGATGCGAAAAGAGAGTCTGGACGATGTTCTGCTGGTCGGTGGAGGCACCATCCCGCAGCGCGACATCCGCAAGCTCAAGGAGTGGGGAGTCGCGGAGGTTTTCCGACCGGGTTCGTCGGCCGAAGATCTAATCGACTTCATTCGGAAGAACGTGGGCAGGCTTTCACTTTAGGCAGACAACGACCTGAAAAATACAGGAGAACCAAGCGTGAGAATATCGACGGCTTTTGTAATGCTCGGTTTGATCCTCACGTCGTCCGTGTGGGGACAAGTTCCGAATTTGCCGAAGACTCCAACGGAAGTAGGAACTGAGCAACTAACGGCGGACCAAATTCCTTCCGGCGTCCATGAGTTGACGGCCGTCGATGTGGAGGCTTTTCTCGATGGAATTGTACCGCTGCAACTTGAGCGAGATGACATCGCCGGCGCGACTGTGGCGGTCGTCAAAGATGGAAAGCTCTTGTTCGCCAAAGGGTACGGGTATGCCGATTACGAGAAGAAAAAACCCGTCTCAGCCGAGGAGACACTTTTTCGATCTGGCTCAGTGTCCAAGCTGTTCACCTGGACGGCAGTGATGCAGCTAGTCGAACAGGGCAAGCTCGACCTGGACCGCAACGTGAACGAATACCTTGATTTCAAGATTCGCGATGCCTTCGGGCAGCCCATCACGCTCAAGAACTTACTGGCACATACTCCCGGATTTGAGGAGCAAATCAAAGACCTGTTTACAGTCGGTTCCGAAAGCCCCAATCTTGGGGCATACCTGAAGACCCATATTCCGGCGCGAATATATCCTCCGGGAACAGTGCCTGCTTACTCAAACTACGGTGCGGCATTGGCCGGATATATCGTCGAGCGTGTTTCGGGTCGTCCGTTCAATGAATATGTCGAGCAGAATATTTTCAAGCCGCTCGGCATGGATCATTCAACTTTTCGCCAGCCCCTTCCGCCCACTCTTGCTTCATTTATGTCTAATGGTTATCAACTGGCTTCCGATGAACCGAAGCCGTTTGAAGTGGTAGTTCCGTTTCCAGCCGGAAGTATGAGCACCACCGCCTCCGACACAGCTCGCTTCATGCTCGCTCATTTGCAAAACGGAAAGCTCGACTCTGCCCTGATGCTGCGCCCGGAAACGGTGCAACTCATGCATAGTCGGCTGTTCGCGTTAGACCCAGCGGCCAACGCGATGGCATATGGCTTCTACGAAGAATCACGAAACGGGCGCAGGATCATCGGACATGCCGGAGATACCCTCTATTTCCATAGCGATTTACACCTGATTCCAGACGCGGGCGTCGGATTCTTTGTGTCGCACAACAGCTTGGGGCGCGGAAACCCTCCGCCCCGAACGACGCTGTGGGCCATGTTCCTCGATCGCTATTTCCCATACAACGCTTCTGTTACGCCTACGCTGGAGAGTGCGAAAGAAGATGCCAATGCGGTGAGCGGCTCATATATTTTAAGCCGCCGGAGCGAGACGTCGTTTTTTAGGGTGGCAACATTGATTGGAGAGCTCACCGTCTCGCCGGTTGGGGATGGGATGATCGAGGTCGCTCAACTGACAGGCCCGAACGAGAAGCCCAAACGGTGGCGGGAAGTGGCCCCCATGACATTTCTCGAGGAAAACGGGCACGACAAACTTGTCTTCAAACCAGACCAGAATGGTCGCATGCAGATGATCTTGCCCTACCCGTTTTTTGTCGGCCAACGGGTTGGATTATTCGAGAACAATAAGGTTCTTTTAACGGTGATAGGTGTTTCGCTTTTGATCATGCTTCTGACACTCGTGTTGTGGCCGATTTCGTGGTTTGTGAGGAGACATTACGGCCACAAGCTGGGGTTGACTCCAATTGAACGGCGACTGCGGCTAGCAGTGCGGATCGTTTTTGTGTTGGTTCTGTTCTTTATGGCGGCTATGACCGGTCTTCTTGTGTACGCCTCGACGCATATCTGGTTCCTCAGTGATCGCGGGAATACTTGGTTTCATCTTGCTCAGGTGATTGGCGTTCTTGGAGCGATTGGGACGCTGGTCGTACTCTATAACGCGATCCAGTCTTGGCGGACTCGTGAGAAGAGAATCTGGAGCAAGCTCCAAGCCACCCTCTTTGTGCTGGCGTGTCTCGGCTTCCTCTGGTTCGCCTTTGCGGGAAATTTATTACGCTTCAGCTCGAATTATTGAAGGTGAGTGAGGAGATGAAATCACAACTGGAGAGAATCGAACTGAGAGAGATCGAACTGCCGCTCAAGTCTCCGTTCGAGACCAGCTTCGGTTGCACCACGCGGCGTCGCATTCTGATCGTCAGAGTGTTCGACAAAACCGGCGCTTCCGGTTACGGCGAATGCGTAGCTCCCGAAGGCCCTTTCTACAATCACGAAACCGTCGATACGGCATGGCTTATCACGGCGAAGTATATCGAACCGCTTCTGACACGAGCCCGCGTCGAAACTGCCGCGCAAGTCAACGCCGCGCTCGCACCAATTCGCGGCAACCGAATGGCCAAGGCCGGCGTCGAGGCGGCGGTTTGGGACCTTGAAGCGAAACTAGCGGGCCTTCCGCTCTGGCAGCACCTCGGGGGCGTACGGGACGAGATCAACTGTGGGGTTTCTATTGGTTTACAGGAAACGACGGAAACGTTGGTCGATAAAGTTGCCCACGAACTGGAGTCCGGCTATCAGAGGATCAAAATCAAGATTAAACCGGGAAAAGATGTTCAGTTAGTCGAAGCAATTCGCACCCGATTCCCTTCCATCACGCTCTCTGTTGATGCAAATTCCGCCTATTCTCTTAATGGGGACTTAAGTGTAGTCAAGCAGCTCGATCAGTATAACCTCTTGATGATTGAGCAGCCGCTGGCGCCCGGCGACCTCGTTGACCATGCAAAACTGCAGCGAGAGATCAAGACGCCAATCTGTCTTGACGAGTCAATCGTCAGCCTCTCTGATGCACGTCATGCT
>JACDCK010000013.1 GCA_013817595.1 Pyrinomonadaceae bacterium
GATCTCGACTGGTTGCGCGAAGGCTTGGCCGACATGTTCATCACCAATTTCTCGCGTTCGAAGCAACTGAACGTACTTAGCCGTCAGCAACTTTACCACCTGATTGAAAGAGGCGGTCACAGCCAGACGGACACAATTAGACTAGACGATGCGCTGGAGATTGCGCGCAAGACCAGGGCGGAAGTGATCGCGTTGGGCAGCTACGTACGACTCGGAGAAAAGATTCGCATTGACGTACAGCTTCACAGCGCTCAGAACGGCCAGCCTCTCGCTTCGGAAAGCATCGTGGCGGATCAGCCCCAGGACATTCTCGCCCAGGTAGATCTTTTGTCGTTTAAGCTGGCGGCCCACATGGGCGCAGCGCCCGAGGTGGAGGAGAGCCGAACGAAGCTCGATGGCTTGATGACAATCAACCTGGAAGCCTATCGCTATTACTCGCTCGCGGTGGAAAAAGCGCAGGCGTTGCACAACGAGGAGGCGATTGCTCTCCTGGAAAAAGCCGTGGCGCTCGATCCGCAGTTTGCGATGGCCTATGGCCGCATCGGGTACGCCTACGCGGTGACGGGGACGCATGCCGAAAGGTCCAAGCCGTATCTGGAAAAAGCGTTTCTGTTGTCGAACCACTTAACGGAGAAGGACCGGCTCTACATCACGGCCTGGTACTCAATAGCCCACTTGGACTATCCAGCCGCTATTGCGCCGCTACGGAAAATCATCAATCAGTATCCTTTGGAGGCCGAAGCTTACTTCAGGATGGGCTATTTGCTGAGGGGTGAACGGCAGCACGAAGAGGCCGTCCGCGTACTCAAACAGGGTCTCGTCATTGATCCGGAAGACAAAGACATTTACAACGCGCTCGGCCTCATCTACCTTGACATCAACAGATACGACGAGGCGATTGCCGCGCATCAGCGTTATGTCGAGCTGGCGCCCAAGGAGCCGAACGCGCACGACAGTCTGGGAATGAGCTACCAGTGCGCCCGGGCGTTACCAAGAGGCCATCATGGAATACAACCGGGCGCTCGCGCTCAACCCGCGATTTGGCATCGCTGTCTTCCACCTTGGTAACACGTATGTCCAGATGGGCCGCTACGGCGCAGCGCTTGAGCAGTATCGCCGGGGCATTCAAATTAAACGGCTTTTGACGCGTCAACATCTGGCAGAGATCCTCAGCAGCAAGCTTCAGTCACTCTGTGTAACGCCCTGGTGTCTCTGCCTCGAACTCACAGCATTCTTTATCTAGTGGCCATCATGGACTGGTTCAGGCCGGTACGTGTTGTCCTGGGAGGTGTCGATCACTTTGGAATCGAACTTCTGAGCTTCCTCATAATGAACTGATTCTCGTTCACCGTTCCGCGAGCCGAATCAACCTGTTGCTACATGGCGGCACGGTCTGCCTGAACAAATTGGAAAGACACTTCTTGGGGACTCTACTGATGCACTGCTGGGCTGGTGGTGGCCGATCCAGTTGCCGCTGATCGTTGGCGGCTAAAAAGCAATTGGTAATGGCCGTTTTGGGCGGGCAATTACGTGAATTCGACTAGCTGCCCTTGTCACTCACCACTGCCTTTCTGATATATTTCCCGAACGCGGCACGACGCAATATCGTACAGTACCTTGGGAGGCGCCCGCCGTGCGTTCCCGTTCTCTCCCTCGGACATTTAAGACAGATTGGAGCTGGATGCAGAAACGTAGGATTCTCATCGTCGATAATAACGATGAGCTGCGCGCCATTCTCGAGCAGGTTCTGGGCAGTTTGGGCCACGCCGTGACTGGTACCGGCGATCGCCAAGAGGCACTTGCCTGGGAAGACTTGGACCAGTTTGATCTAATTATCAGCGACCTGACCGAAGACGCGGATCCAAATGCCCAGGCAGTTGGCGAACTCCAACGCAAACACCTGCTCGTTCCCGTCTCACCAAACGGACTACAACCGAATGTGATCAAGGCCTTTAAGATGGGCGCGACCAACTACCTCCGGCTCCCGTACAACAAAGACGAGCTCCGCCAAATAGTGGAACAGACTCTTGCTCACAAACTTCGCTATGTTGACGACCCCAGCGTCCTACCTCACGTTCATGAAAAGATCGAATTTGAACTACCCAGCGATCTGGCGCTGATGAACGGTGTGTTGCAATACCTACTAGAACGTGTGGCCAAACTCGGTTTGATCAAGCCGGAAAGATCCAATCTCTTCATCGCCCTCGACGAAGCCTTCGTAAATGCAGTCAAGCACGGTAATAAAAACGACCCCACAAAACTCATCCGCGTCACTGCAGAGTTGACTCCCAAGGAAGCCAGCTTTACGGTGGAAGACGAAGGAGAAGGTTTCAACGTCCAGGACATTCCTGACCCGTGTGATCCGGCTAACCTCTTTAAGTCCTCCGGTCGGGGAGTGTTGCTTATCTACAACATCATGGATGAAGTTGAGTACAATGAGCAGGGCAATCGTGTGAAGATGGTGAAAAGGCCGGAAGCGTCGGCTGAGACTCAACTCGTTGAATCGAGCGCGCCAAACGACAAGCACGCCGGAAACGGCTGACGTCAATAACAACCACAAATCAGTGGCAGGGGCACGGCATGCTGTGTTCCTGCCATCTTTTTGGACCGCGTGGTTCTGGTGGCTTCCGCCGGCGCTGATTTCTGTGGCGCTAACGCTCTACTTTACTGATCCCTTCATTGGAGACTGGGATGGTATTGACTACACAATCCTCTCGCTTGCCGGCTATCCGTCCTCCATGGGCTTGGGCCGTAATCTTTTTATCTTCGGTAATCACACGCTCTACCAGGCGGTCCATGCGCTTTTTAATGTGCTGCCGGAAAATGCTTACCTGATCTTCAAATACGCGGTGGTGGCCCAGGTGCCTCTGGCGGTCGTGGCCTGCTGGATATTGGCCCGAGACGTGTCGGGTTCTCTCTATTCGGCCACCCTCGCAGCCCTCTTTGTGGTCTTCTCCCCAATATTCATTCTTTATGGCGGGCAGGTGATGACGGACGTGCCTTCGGTTTTACTCCTTGCGGTCGCTTTGATCATTCACCTGCGCGGGATCCAACAGCGCCGAACTTCGCTGCTGGTTATCGGCGCTGCTCTGCTGGGGCTGGGAGTTAATCTCCGCGAGACCATGGGGTTTTATGCGGTGTGGCTGGCGCTGGCACCATTCGCTCTGGGTTGGAAACTTCGCCGGCACGAGTTACGTCTCGTAGCACTCTGCCTTATCACATTTCTGTTTCTGGCCGTCGGTTGGTTTGGTTACTGGTTTCTCACTGATTCGCACTATCGGACCATTTGGTTCGGTTGGAGCGAGTCAATGCGCCAGGAATCCGCGCGCCACCCAGTAAGCATCAGCAACGTCGTGCCTTATGTGATGTACTTTTTTATCAGCGCGCCTTTGGTGTTTCTGGCGCTTCCGTTCGCCCCAATCCGCGAATGGCGGCAACGCAAACTCTCGCCACTCCTGTTGCTCGGCTTGATGGGTTTGTTTGCCGACTTATTACTCTTTCTGAACTACTCCACAGCGATTAACTGGCGCTATTTCCTAACGGGTCTGCCGGCTTTGGCGCCACTAACCGCCGACTACCTGATTCGCGTACCGGCACGACTTCTAGGGAGCGCGCGTTTGGCTTTAGCTTCGTGTTTTGCAGTGCTCGTAGGGTTAGGATTAGTATTCGGCCTCTTAATCCGGCCGGTCAGCCAGGAATTCATGGAGCGGCGGGCGATGAGCAAAGAGTATCGCCGGCAACTGGTAAAAGTGCCGCACGACGCAGTCATGATTTCCGGATCTCAAACGATCGCCGTCATATACTGGAAAGCGATCGGCGCCGGCGAATGGGAAACCATCGGTACGGGGGGTGGCTGGCCGGGAGACAACCTCGTTCCGATCATTGAGGAACACCTGACACAAGGACGCCGGGTTTTTATTGATGCCGATCCGCGGTGTTGGTTGCCGTGTGGCTGGCAGCGCCACGAAATTCCAGTAGTCGTCGATCTCGAAAAGCGTTTTCGCTTCAAGCGGGTAACGGAACCTATCTACGAGTTGAGGCCGGCAACTGACACCACCGCCACCGATGCCCCGGACCTCAAGAGGTTGCTGCCGGAAAACAGACCGGAAGATACAAGAAAGTGTCCCCCCGGAGGAACTTAGGAATCAACACCACCAGCTGGGCTCGTATGTAGCAATGCCCTACGAACTATTTCTCGCCTTACGCTATCTGCGATCGCGCCGCAAAAGGCGGCTGGCGCGTGTGACCTCACTTGTCGCCCTCCTGGGAATTGGCATAGGCGTTTCAACGCTGATTGTAGCGCTCGCTTTAGCCACCGGTTTTCGGGATGAGATGCGCGAGAAGATTCTGCGCGGGACCGCTCACGTAAATGTTATGCGTGCTGACGGCCGGCCGATAAGTGATTACCGAAACCTCTCGGCACGGATCAAAACAATTCCCGGCGTTGCCGGTGCCGCGGCCACAAGCTACGACGGCGCCATGCTGGTCGGATCAAGAGGGGTTGCGTACGCCATGCTTCGCGGTCTAGATAGGGACTCGGAACAGGCACTCAATGAAGTCAAAGACTCCGTCATCGAAGGGTCCGTGGCAGCAATCGTTGAGGGCAAAGCTGAAGATCTGCCCAGCGTTCTCATTGGTTCGGAACTGGCAGCTCGAACTGGGGTTCGCGTTGGGAAGATCGCGGAGATCATCTCGGCTAACACGAATTCGGGACCAGTAAATCCAGTCAAGCGAAATGTGCGCGTGGCCGGGATCCTTCGCTCAGGACTTTTCGAATACGACTCGACTTGGATATATCTGCCGCTCGACGTCGCTTCCGAATTCTCAGGAGCACCTCAATCTGCGTCTGTGATCAGCTTACAGCTGGAGGATATCTACGATGCCCGGCGAGTCGCCGCGAACATCCGCAACAGTTTGGGAAACTCCTACACGACTGAGGATTGGGAGGAAGCCAACCGACCTCTGTTTAATGCTCTGGCGCTCGAACGTCGGATGGGGCTGTTCATTATTGCGCTGATAATTCTGATAGCCACTCTGAATATCACGACCACCCTGATTCTGGTTGTGGTGGAGCGGCGTCGGGACATCGGAATACTCAGTGCGATCGGAGCGGACAGCAAAAGCATCAGAGCGATTTTCATGATTGAAGGCGCGATCATCGGAGCCCTCGGCGCGCTTCTGGGCGTATTCCTCGGCATCGTAGCGTGCCTGGTTGGCAACCGGTACCAACTCGTCAGTTTGCCGGCTGATGTTTATTCGATCACCAACGTGCCCTTCCACCCGCAAGCCGGCGATGTCCTATTGGCGGCCCTGGTGGCCTTTCTACTCAGCTGGACAGCAACGATTTACCCTGCTCGTGCGGCCGCGCGGGTCCGGCCTGCGGAAATGCTTCGCGATGCCGATTAGTCCAATGTCCAAAGTCCAAAGTCCAAAGTCATCGGTCGAAAATCTTTTGTTGAATGTTCCAGCCAACGACAAGCACCGGGACGTTGGACTTTGGACGTTGGACCTTGGACTGTCGGTCACGGATCTCCGAAAGAGTTTTTCCTCCCCTGCAGGCGAAAGACTCGAGGTGCTGCAGGGAGTTTCCTTTGCCGCAGACGGGGGCGAGGCGGTGGCTATCGTCGGTGCGTCAGGGGCGGGCAAGTCGACGTTGCTGCATTTAATCGGTGGCCTCGAAGATGCTGATCACGGGCGCATTGTCCTGGGCTCTTTTGAAGTCGACCGCGCTTCGCCCGCAACGCTCGCCAAGTTTCGCCGGAAACACATCGGCCTCGTTTTTCAGTTTCACCACCTGCTTTCCGATCTGAACGCTGCCGAAAATGTGGCCTTGCCACTGATGATTGCCCGAACGGGCCGCCGTGAAGCTATGACTCAGGCAGTTCAGTCCCTGGGAAGCCTTGCCCTCGGCAGCCGTGTCGCCCACCCAGTGGGACACCTTTCCGGTGGTGAGCAGCAAAGAGTTGCTGTTTGCCGAGCTCTGATTACTCAGCCCTCGCTGGTGCTGGCGGACGAGCCTACCGGCAATCTGGATGCGTCTTTTGCTGAAGAGATTGGCGAAACGCTGGTTGCCTACGCCCGTAGCCGAGGCGCGATCGTGCTGCTGGCCACACACAACGAACGGTTGGCACAACTCTGCGACCGCATTCTGGTTCTAAAAGAGGGAAGACTGCACGAATCTGGAAGGGTCTGAAATATTTGTCCGGTTAGGACTTTTGTATGGTGAAACCAGAATCATTTCTTGCGCCCTCCTTCCTGGGTTATAATGCGGCCACGTGCCGGGCTGTTAATTACTTCCGCCCGGCTCGGTAATCATAGAAAGTACGATTAATGTTTGAACGCTACACCGAAAAAGCGCGACGCGTAATCTTCTTCGCGCGCTATGAGGCTTCTCAATTCGGAGCGCCGGCAATCGAGCCGGAACATCTGCTATTGGGACTGATGCGCGAAGACAAGACTCTAACCGGGCGCTTCTTCCCGCGCGCGCAGGTTTCGATCGAGTCTATTCGCAAGGAGATCGAAGGTCGTACCCTGTTGCGGGAAAAGATTTCTACTTCGGTTGAGTTGCCGCTGGCCCCAGAAACGAAACGAGTGCTCGCCTACGCTCATGAAGAGAGCGATCGCCTTCAGCATCGGCACATCGGCACTGAGCATCTTCTACTCGGACTCTTGAGGGAAGAGCGCTCAATGGCCGCGGAAATTCTTTACGAACGTGGGCTCAGACTAAACGCAGTGCGTGACGAAATAGCGCGGCAGTCAGGAGCGGATACTCGCGGTTCACAGAAGAAAGACACGCCTCACCTGGTAGAGTTTTCCCGGGACCTCACTGATGACGCGGCTAACGACAAACTTGATCCATTGATCGGGCGTGAAGCTGAAATAGAGCGTGTAGTGCAAATACTTTGCCGCCGCACTAAGAACAATCCCGTTCTGATCGGTGAACCCGGCGTAGGAAAAACGGCGATCGTCGAGGGCCTTGCCCAGCGCATCATCCATAGCGACGTTCCTTCATTCCTCGAGAACAAACGAATCCTTTCACTCGATCTTTCGCTGATCGTGGCCGGCACGAAATATCGCGGCCAGTTTGAAGAGCGTTTAAAACAAATCATGCGGGAGTTGATCGAGAACCCTCAGTACATTGTCTTCATCGATGAGCTGCATACGCTCGTGGGAGCTGGATCGGCGGAGGGCTCACTGGATGCGGCGAATATTTTGAAACCGGCGTTGTCGCGCGGTGAGATTCAATGCATTGGCGCCACCACTCCGGCGGAGTTTCGCAAGTCGATCGAGAAAGACCGCTCGCTTGAAAGGCGCTTTCAGGCGGTCAAGGTGCCGCCACCTTCAGAGGCGGAAGCGGTGGAGATTCTGGATGGAGTGCGCGAACGCTACGAGAGTTTCCATCAGGTTCGCTACACCAACGACGCTCTGGCAGCCGCTGTTTACCAGTCTCATCGCTACATTCCTGATCGGTTTCTCCCGGATAAAGCTATCGATGTGATAGACGAGGCGGGAGCTCGAGTAAAGCTTCGCGTTCGTCGAGAACAGGGAAATCTGGCTGACTGGAATCAGCTTTCCGAGTGGTCGCGTTCCTACGATGAAACTCCTCCAGGTGTGCGCGACACAAACGAAGACGCGCTGGTCGCCGCAGAGGTCACTCGCGATGATGTCGAGGAGGTGATCGCGCGCTGGACTGGTATTCCCATAACTTCGCTGAAGGAAGAAGAGACGCGCAAACTGTTACGGATTGAAGACGAACTGCATACGCGAGTAGTTTCCCAACGCCCGGCAATCTCGGCCCTGGCTCGAGCGATACGTCGATCGCGCGCCGGCTTGAAAAATCCTTTGCGACCCGTTGGTTCCTTTCTTTTCCTTGGGCCCACTGGTGTGGGCAAGACCGAGGTTGCGCGATCTCTCGCGGAATTCCTCTTTGGCAGCGAGCGTTCAATGATCCGCTTTGACATGTCGGAGTTCATGGAGAAGCATTCGGTCTCCAAGTTAATTGGTTCTCCGCCGGGATATGTGGGACACGAGGAAGGTGGTCAACTCACTGAACGCATCAAGCGCGCGCCTTATTCCGTCCTGCTGTTTGATGAAATTGAGAAGGCGCATCCTGACGTCTTCAACATTTTGCTGCAGGTTTTCGAGGATGGATTGCTCACCGATGCCCTCGGTAACGCCATCGACTTCAAGAACGCAATTATCATTATGACCTCAAACATCGGGGCCCGCTTCATTCAGAAAAAGGGCACGATGGGCTTCCAGGGCTCTTCGGAAGCATCGCGCGACAAGCTGGAAGAGATGGTGATGTCGCAGGTGCGCCAGACCTTCAATCCTGAGTTTATCAATCGGCTCGACGAGATCATCATCTTTGATCAGTTATTGGACGATGAGCTGCTCGAAGTGGTTCAGCTTCAGGTTGAACAAATAAACAAGACGATGGCCCGGCACGGCCTTGAAGTGAGGCTCACGCCCGAAGCGAAGCGCTGGATCGTGGATAAAACCTGCGCCGATCGCTCCTACGGCGCCCGCCCGCTTCGCCGCGCGCTACAAAAGCATGTGGAAGACCCCCTGTCAGAGGCTATGATTCAGGGTCAACTCGGCCAAGCCTCGCTGATAGAAATTTACGTCGACGGGGACGAACTGACACACCGGCCGGTGGATGTGGAGGCGCCAGACGACGTCCTGCTAATCCATTGAAGTCTGGTGCTGAATAGCGAAAGTCCAATGTCCAAAGTCAATTAGCGCTTAATGACTTTGGACATTGGACTTTTTTGCCGTTATAATGCGCGACTTTGCTGGACTAGTGTGGCAACGAGTCAGTAACACTTGGGAATCCAAGCGTTTCAGACTTCATCTTTTTCGGCCGTGCTTGTATTCTGTTTTTGCCTTTATTTTCTCGAAAATTTTAATTCATAACTTATAAAGCTCCCCGCAGTATCTGAGATCCGGTAAGAACTACTGAGGGAATCGGCGCCAATGCACTCATATCGCGTGTTCATGCTCACCCTTCTGAGCGCACTTTTCTTTCTAACCTCTTTTGTCGCCGCGCCGAAACGCGCGAATGCCCAACAGACCCAGCCGAACCAACGCCTCGTTGAATCAGTAGATATCACCGGTAACCGTCGCCTACGAAAGGATGACGTGCTCTATTACGTCCAAACGCGGGCGGGCGATCCTTTCAATGAAGAGCAGATTCAGCGCGACTTGCAGGCGATTCTGGCACTGGGTTTTTTCGATAAAACCGCCACCCGAGTCCTGACCGAGGAAGGCGCTCGCGGCGGGGTCAACGTGATATTCGAGGTCAAAGAGCTGCCGATTATTCGGGATCTCCAGTTTGAAGGCTTGAAAAGCGTAGCGGAGTCTGACGTGCTCAAAGCCTTTCGCGAAAGACGCGTAGGGGTTTCCAAGGAAAGCATTTACGATCCCGTCAAGGTCCGCAACGCTATCCGTGTGCTAAAGGAACTGCTTGCCGCAAGAGGGCACCCAAACGCCACTATTGAGGAAAAAGGCGAGGAAGTTTCGGCCACTTCCCGCGCCATCACCTTCGTGATCAATGAGGGAGATCGCGTCCGCGTGGTGGAAGTTCAATTTGAAGGCAACACCACATTCAGCGATGGCAAGCTTCGCGGCGCCATGAAATATGTCAAGGAAGCGGGGCTGATTAGTCGCTTCAAGGGCCAGGACATTCTCGATCGCGAGAAGCTCGAGGTTGATCTGCGGCTGGTAGACAATTACATGCGCGCAAAGGGCTATCTTCAGGCGCGACACGGCGAACCTCGGGTTGAAGGAGTTGGGCCCCGGCGGACAGGTTTCTTCATCCCTCTGCCATTTCTCTCTTCCTTAGACGAAGGACTTCGCGTCACCATCCCCATTACGGAGGGTAAGATCTATCGTATTGGGGAGATGAAGATCGACGGAAACTCGATCTTTTCTGAAGAGCAGATACGTTCGATCATTGGCCTTAACAAGGGCGACATCGCCAACGGTGAAAAAATCAGCAAGGCCTTATTTGAGAATCTGAAGAAGTATTATGGCGCGCAAGGCTTCATTGAGTACACAGCCGAGCCAAATCCAACCTTTAAGGACAACCCGCAAAATCCAAACGAGGGCATTGTAGACTTCGTCGTTACCATCGAGGAAGGCAAACAATTCACCCTCCGCCGCCTGGAGTTTGTGGGCAACACGTTCACGCGAGATAACGTAATGCGTCGCGAAGTCCTGCTTAATGAAGGCGATATTTACAACCAGTCGGCCTGGGAGTATTCAGTTATCAAGTTGAATCAGAGTGGCTACTTCGAGCCGATTGATAAAGACAAGGACGCGGACTTCCGCACCAACGAAGAAGAGGCCACGGTCGATATCAACCTGAAGGTAACGGAACGCGGGCGCCAGCAGATCTCCTTCAACGGGGGAATCTCCGGCATCGGAGGTTCGTTCTTTGGACTCGAATATTCCACCAACAACCTCCTGGGTCGCGGTGAAATTCTCTCGCTTAACCTCGCCGCCGGCAATCGGCAGCGGTCTATCCAGTTTTCGTTTACCGAGCCATATATCAAGAACCGGCCCATCACTGCCGGTTTTTCAGTCTTTGCTTTCAGTCAGAAATTCTTCGGTGAAGGAACGTTTCTTTCTCAGAACCTCGATGCCCAGCAGGGTCTTTCGGGCTCAACGATCGATTTCCTCAACGTCAACGAACAGAACCTATTTACGCGTGATTCATACGGCGGCTCCATATTTTTAAGCGCGCCACTTTCGGAGTTTTATCGTAAGCGACCGTTCACGCAATTCTCCCGAGTCGGAGCGTCGTACCAGTTTTCAACAACCAGCGTGACGGATCCGCAGGTTAACCAAACCGGTGATCCTAATCGTTTTATCCCGGTGATTTACGCCCAGCCCAGCATCATAACGAGCCGGGGTACGCTTAGTTTCAGTTACGATACCCGCAACGCCAGCGTCGACCCGACCACGGGGCGTGAACTTTCGCTGGCTGTCGCGCTGGCTGGTTTGGGTGGCGATGTGCGCACCTACCAACCGACGCTCTCTTTCACCCAATACTTTCCCATGCGGCGGAAGAAGTCGGAACGGCCGGAAGTCTTTGGCTTTCGCATCCTTGCTGGAACCGTAGGCAGTTTTGCCATATCGCCTAAGGTGAGAAACTCGCAATCCCTCGCCTTCGTCGATGGCGTGCCAATCTTCGAACGCTTCTTCCTGGGTGACGAGTTTACGATCCGTGGTTATAACGTTCGCTCGATAAGTCCGATTGCGCCGCTCGATACGTTCATTACTTCGCGCAATGTCGTGATCTCCACCACCGGAATCGGAGCTCCGGCTCCCATTGAAGGAGTGCCGGCGGGAGCTGCCGACATAGGGGTCTTTACCGGAGTCACCGGCAATAATGTCGTAGGATTGCCGCGCTCCTTTACTTCAGTAGGCGGCGATACTCAACTGCTGGGAAACTTTGAGTATCGAATACCCATCATCGGAAATGTCGTGGGCCTCGCCGCCTTCGCCGACGTTGGAAGCTCTTTCAACATACGCTCGAAGGGTGATCAGTTTTTCTCAAGCAACTTCCTGGACGACGACCCATTTCTGCGGACGGTGGGCTTCATCCCCTGCCCTCGTCTGGGTTCCACCTTCGCACCGGTGAGCTTGTCTACCCTAGCGGCGTGCAACTCAAATTCACAACTCGCACTTACCGGCAATTTGGGGCTGGTCATGCGCGACCGTCGGCTGGTAACCACCCAGGAACTGGATGCGGCGCAAAGCCTCGGATCATTTGACCCAAATACCGGTTTACCATTTGGCTTTCAACAGGTGTTCCTGCGCGGCCAGACTCAAACCAACACTGCCGTGCGATTGTCGCAGGGCCTTTTTGACAAGTTGGGCGACTTCCGAACCAGCCTGGGAATGGAGGTGCGCGTGCAGGTGCCCGTGCTCAACGTACCGTTCCGCCTAATCTTTGCGTATAATCCCAACGCCAGGTCAAACCAGGTGATTGATGGATTTCCGTTCTTCTTTAATGAGAAAAAGAGAGTCATGCGTTTCAGCGTCGGGCGCACCTTTTAATCATTTGAGGCCAACCATGGCGAGGGGCTGAACAACTAAATAGTTCACCAATCGCCTTTGAATGTAAGGAGCATTACAAGAAGGTTATGAAGATAGATCGCTTAATTGCCGCCATCGCTTTTGTCGCGGCCCTGGCTGTTTCTCCTGCTTTGGCTCAGACACGACCAGCTGGGCCGGTCGCAACGCCACAGACCGGCGCCGCCCTGCCAGAGAGCAAGATCGCTCTTATCTATTCGGATCAGTTTCTGGATCCCAAGACCGGCATCGGAAAATTCAACACTCTGCTCAACACTTTGAACCGCGAGTTTCAGCCGCGCCAGACTGAGTTGCAGCAACTTCAGCAGAAGATCCAGCAGCTCAAGGACGAGGTTGAGAAAACCAAGAGCGTCGCAGAGCCGCGGGCTCTGCAAACGAAAGTGGATCAGCTCGAGCAATGGAATAAAGACCTCCAGCGCAAGGGTGAGGATGCGCAGGCTGCTTACACCAAGCGCCGCGGCGAGATTTTTTCTCCCCTCGAGGACGATATCAAAAAGGGCCTGGAAGCTTTTGCCAAGCAACGCGGAATTAACGTAATCATCGATGGCAGCCAGGTCCCGGTCGTGTATGCCGCCGACAGCATCGATGTCACGCGGGCTTTCATCAACGACTTCAACAGTAAGAATCCGGTGACCGCATCCATTACGCCTCCTAAATAGGCTTTCTCGGCGCGGCATGAGATTCTGCAGACGCGGAGATGCGGCCAAAGTTCCGCGTCCCGCGTCTTTTATTGCCTATTAGCCACCCATGGAAACCATTCTTGATTCCCAAGCGATCCAGAAGCTCCTGCCGCATCGTTATCCCTTCCTCCTGGTAGACCGGATTATCGAACTAATTCCGCGCGAACGAATCGTGGGCGTGAAGCAGGTCAGCATCAACGAGCCGTTTTTTCAGGGCCACTTTCCCGGTGCGCCTGTGATGCCGGGAGTGTTGGTGGTGGAGGCGCTGGCTCAGGTAGGGGCCGTCCTGGCCCTGCGAGAAATTGAAGATCGCGATCAGAAGTTGGTTTTGTTTACCGGCATTAAGAAAGCTCGGTTTCGGCGTCCGGTAGTACCGGGCGACACCTTGATTCTGGAGGTAACTGCAATGCGTATTGGTTCGCGCGTACAGAGGATGCGCGGTGAGGCCAAAGTCGATGGCCAGCTTGCAGCCGACGCCGAAATCATGAGCGTGATCGCGGACCGGGGCTCCGCCGTCTGAGACAAGGGGGGAAAGGCAAAGGGTAATGGGGTAACAGGGGCAGGGACCATTGAGATCCTATTTGAAACACTGAGAAATCGTTTCTGCGTTTCCCAGTTCCCATTTACCCTGTTCCCCTATTCCCCATTTCTTAATCCATGTCCACTACCACTCATCCCGCTAACATTCACGCTTCTGCGGTTGTCAGCAGCCGCGCGCGCATTGGTCGCGACTGCCGCGTCGGCCCCTATTCGATAATTGGGGACGAAGTGGAATTGGGCGACGGCGTTCGTCTGGAATCACACTGTGTCGTGGACGGCAGGACGACCATTGGCGCCGGGACCAATGTTTTCCCTTTTGTTTCGATCGGTCTCGCCCCGCAGGATTTGAAGTACAAAGGGGAGCCTGCGGAAACACGCATTGGGAAGCGCAACCATATCCGCGAGTTCGTGACGATCCATCGGGGTAGCGCCGGCGGAGGCATGCTCACGCAAACCGGCGCTGATTGTTTGATCATGGCGCAGGCGCATATCGCTCATGACTGCAAACTCGGGGACGGAGTGATCATGGCAAATGCTGCCACGCTTGCCGGTCACGTAACTATTGAGGATCGCGCAAATGTGGGCGCCTACTCAGGCATTCATCAGTTTTGTCGGGTAGGCCGTGAAGCTTATATAGGGGGCTACTCAGTCGTCGTCAAAGATGCTCTGCCTTTTGCGTTGACTGTCGGTAATCATGCCCGTTGCTTTGGTTTGAACACTACCGGCATGAAGCGCCGGGGTTATTCCCGAGAAGTCATCAAGTCGCTACATCACGCCTTTCGCTTGTTGCTTTCCTCCAAACTAAACACCTCCCAGGCGCTTGAGCAGATCAGGGAATTGATTCCCGATTGCCAGGAAGTAGGGGAACTCGTCCGGTTTATTGAGACCTCCCAACGAGGCGTAATTAAGTAAGGAGGAAGGATGAAGGCGGAAGGATGAAAGAGACTAGAGTGCTAGGCTGTTGCTCCTTTGCTTGCGCCCTTACCTTTACTGCCCTCAATCAGTGGCTGACACCTCTCCGCCTCGCGGCGGAGCGTTTCATCCTTCATCCTTCATCCTTCAACCTTTCGTAATGCGCTACGGTCTAATCGCAGGTAACGGCAAGTTCCCCCTTCTGGTGCTCGAAGGCGCGCGGCGTGCGGGCGCTGCTCTTTCCGTCGTCGCCATTCATGAGGAAACCGATCAGGAGATCGAGCGCATTGCGGACCGGGTGCAATGGGTAGGCATTGGCCAACTGGGAAAGATGATCCGCTTCCTCAAGAGCGAGGGAGTGGAAAAAGCCATCATGGCCGGGCAGGTAAAGCATGTTCAAATCTTCAGCCGCGCGGTGCCCGACGCACGCATGTTGAAAATGCTTTTGAAGCTACCCCGGCGCAACACTGACTCACTAATCGGAGCAGTCGCTGAGGAACTCAGTAGCGAAGGCATCGAGCTGATTGATTCGACTTATTTTCTTCAAGATTATCTTCCTCAGGTTGGAACACTAACCGAGCGCGAACCTGATGCCCGCGAGCGGGAAGACATTGAATACGGCTTGGGGGTCGTCCGCGAAGTCGCCCGGCTCGACCTGGGTCAAACTGTAGCCGTGCGGGGTAAGGCCTGCGTGGCCATTGAAGCAATGGAAGGAACTGACGCCACAATCCGCCGCGCGGGTGAGTTAACTCGAAGAGGCTCAGAGGAGCCGCTCGCGACTCAGCCCACGGTACCAGCGCTGGAAGATGCCGGCAAAGATGTTGGTAAAATTAGAAAAGCACGCGCGGATCAGGCCGGGAAAGGCGGATTAGTGCCGGGCCTTTCCAATTTGATGCGCGGAAGACGGGTCAACCTCGCCGGAGGAAGGCTGACGGTCGTGAAGTTAGCCAAGCCTGCGCAGGACATGCGTTTCGATGTGCCTGTGATTGGCGTGCCCACGATCGAAGCAATGATCGAGTCCGGCGCTACCTGCCTATGCATCTCCGCGGGCAAGACGTTGATGTTTGATCGCGAGGAGTTGATCAGTCTGGCAAACCATAACAAGATCGCCATCGTCGCCGTTTAGGCCCGCTGTGGTTTTCCGTATCTTCCCAAAAATCTGACTCTTGACTCCCAATGAAAACTTTTGAAAAGACCGAACGCACCACTCCCAAGCGTCTTCCGGCGCGCGGCGTCTATGATCGCAAACTCGTTTTGCGGCCTTGCTTACCTTCTCTGAGCACGTGATTTCGGGAAGGTGGAACGATGTGCGTGAACCCACTGAACAGGAGTTGAAAGCAACGACTGTGTTATCGCTGCCGCTCGAAGAAGTCTCAGCAAAGGTGCGCACCGGACCACCGCTCGATGACGAAGAGGACGCTTGGGATTCGGCTTCTGCTTAACACATCCCAAGCGGTGTCGCGCTGCGCTTGCCACCCATAGGTTTCTTCCGCATCGTTCTGTTTGCCGAATGCTCTTCGTTAACAGAACATTCCTCAGACTGCTGCGTATACACTTTCCCGCATCGTAGCTTCTTAGATTAGGAGACCACTTAATGCACTCGCTTTCTCGTAATAACGTCCAAAGCCGCGGATTTTTGTCTGCGGTACTTGTTGTTGCACTGCTCTCGTCGTCTGCTCTGGCATGGCAGTCAGGCGCAACCGCGACAGCCACCAAAGCCACCGCGACCCTGACGGCTGCTGAACGAAAGGCTGCTGGCCGCGTCAAACTCGAAACAGTCCGCGACGTCACTACTGTTCTGAGCTCGAACGAGTTTGAAGGTCGCGGCACAGCACAACCCGGAGCGGATAAGGCGGCGCGCTATCTGGCGGACCGTTTCGCCAAATTAGGACTCAAGCCGGGCGGTGAGAATAGAACTTACCTGCAACCGATCAAATTCAGGTCCGCCCAAGTGTTGCCGGAATCATCCTTCACGGTAGGAGATGCGGCTCTCAAGCAGGGGGAAGACTACATCGTCTTGCCGCCTTACACCTCGGAGCATGTGAATCAGACAGGCGGCGTTGTGTTCGCGGGTTACGGCGTTGTTGCGCCGGAGCTGAAACGTGACGACTTAACTGGTCTCGAACTGAAAGATAAAGTTGTGATTATTCTCAGCGGGCAACCCGAAGGTGTGGACGCAGCCGCCTGGAGACGCGCCACCAATCCTCAGATCCGGGCCATGAACATCTTCGGTCGCGGCGCGGTGGCTATCATCGTTGCAAATGTGGGTACGCCGGCACAGCCATTCTCAACCCTCGCTAACTATCTCTCGCGCCGTCGCGTCACTCTCGCGTCAGCGCCAGCGCCTCCTTCCAAGATTCCGCCGGTGTTGCTCTCGAGCGACGCCGCGATGGAAAAGATTTTTGCCGGGTCTGGAATGACTTACGCGCAGACTCAAGAGAAGGCTAAGAGTGGCGAGACGGTTTCTCGCGATCTAGGCAAGACTGCCACTCTCGCTCTGCGCCTAAAGTTGGTGGAGGCGACCAGCGACAACGTGGTAGGTGTCCTGGAGGGCTCCGACGCCAAACTGAAAGAAGAGGCGGTGGTCTATTCCGCCCACTATGACGCCTACGGAATCGATGGTGGTCGAATCTATCCTGGTGCAGCAGACAACGCGCTTGGCACTGCGACAATTACCGCCATTGCCGAGGCCTTCACCAAAGCCTTTCCCAAGCCATCGTCCCGTCCCCGTCGTTCGATAGTCTTTCTCGCGGTAACGGGTGAAGAGTATGGCCTGCTGGGAGCCGAACACTGGGTGCAACACCCCACCTGGCCGCTCGAAAAAGTGGCCGCAAATATAAATTTCGACGGCATCGGCACGGAAGTCTATGGTCCGGTGAAACGTATCGTCGGGTTTGGAGCTGAGCATTCCGACCTGGGGATCATCTTTGAAGATGTTTCAGTGGCCACGGGAAATATGGTTACGCCTGACCCGCTCCCGGAAGAGAATGCTTTCGTTCGCTCGGACCACTATGCGTTTGTAAAACGTGGAGTGCCGGCGTTGATGCTGATGGGCGGTCCGGAAGGGGATCTATCTATCTGGGTCTCGCGCATGAAGAATTGGCTGAAGACTGACTACCACTCGCCCAGCGATACGGTGAAGCCCGATTGGAATTGGACTGGGCCGCAGACGCTCGCAAGGGTTGGTATGATTATTGGCCTGCGCGTTGCGAACGCCAACGCCATGCCCGCATGGCGCGAATCGTCGCCTTTTAACCGCCCACGCAATCAAACCAAAACCCAAACTGGGAGTGCTTTGTTCGAATGAAAGAACTGCACTAGTCCGGATAGGGACGGAATCTCTATTAGCAATAAGGTGCTTACCAAGCAAGAATGGACACGGAAACTACGTTTCAGAAGTACGATTGGCTGCCTGGAATACGTCCATCAGGGCCAGCGTGATCGCCAGGACCACGGGTCCCAACACAATGCCCAGCACTCCAAACACCTGCAGTCCGCCCAGCACAGCGAAGAATATCAGCAGTTCGTGTAGCTTGGTTCGCTCGCCTACAAGTTTGGGCCGCAGGAAATTATCAATCATGCCGATCACGAGTGTCCCCCACAGCACCAGGAGCACGGCCTTAACCGCGTGCCCGGTTAACGCCAGATAGATAGCCGCCGGAACCCAAACCAGAAATGCTCCGAGCATCGGGATCATCGAAAGGAATGTCATGGCCACGCCCCAGACAATTGCCGAAGGGACACCAAGGGTCCAGAACGCTAGCCCTCCTAAGATTCCCTGCACGATGGCGATGGCGAGTACTCCATACACACTGGCTCCAATTACATCACGCGTTCTTGCCATGATCGCCGTCGCTTGTTTACTCTCCAGTGGCAACGCGTCTCTCAAGGCAGCGAAAATCTTGTCGCCATCGCGGAAGAGGTAGTACATCGTGAAGACGACGAAAAACATCTGCACAATGGCCCCGATCACGCCACCAATCACTCCTAGCGTACGACCTGCGAGCTGGCCGCTCACTCCCTGCAGCCGCTCTAGCAGATACTGTCCTGAACGAACTTGCTCAATGTCGATGTACTGACTAACCCAACGCAGCACCCGCCCGGTATAAGGAGAATTAGGATCAAGCAGGTAGGCGATCGTCGCTTGCAGGTTGTTCATTGCGCCTGAGAATTCGTTGAGCACGGCAATGGTCACGAGCACCACCGGCACCAGAATGGTGAGTATGACAAGAATGCACGACAGCAAGGCGCTGAGGCCAGGCTTTTTGAGGCGTTTGAGCAGTCGCTGGTGTATGGGATAGAAGACGATCACCAGGACTGCGGCCCAGGCGAGCACGCCAACAAACGGCTGCAGCATCAGCCAACAGAGGTAAAGAGCGATGGCGGTAACTGCGAGCAATACCCACCAGCGGATTTGACGATTATCTTGGGCCATCAACTTTGTCATTACCCGGCTACCTTTAGATCTCATTTTGCTTCGGACTCCAGAGTCGCAACCAGTTCTTCAAGCTCAACAGGCAGTGGCGTCTTGAACTTCATTGGCTTACCCGTGCCTGGATGACGAAATCCAAGTTGCTCGGCATGAAGGAAATGCCGGCCGAGCTTCCGAATCTGCGCTTTCAATTTCGGGTCCCGGATTGTATTGTCGCGGCCGCCGCCATAGACTTCATCGCCCACTACCGGATGCCTCAGCCAGGAGAGATGCACTCGGATTTGATGAGTGCGTCCGGTTTTCAATTCAACATCGAGTAAAGTGAATCGATCATATCGACGCCGAGCGGTGTACAGCGACACCGCCGACCTTCCGGCGCGGATGACAGCCATGCGCGTCCGATTACGCGGGTCGCGTGCGGTGGGTTGATCGATCCGCCCGCTGTCGTGTTCTACGACTCCATGAACGAGAGCAACGTAAGACTTAAACACCTCGCGAGCGCGAAACTGGCCCGCCAGCTTCTCATGGGCCACTTCCGTTTTGGCGGCCACCAGCAGTCCTGATGAGTCTTTGTCGAGCCGGTGCACGATCCCCGGCCGAATTGTTCCACCTTGTCTTGAAAGCTGTTGAAAATGAAACGCGAGCCCGTTTGCCAGCGTGCCCGAATGGATACCCGCTGCCGGATGGACCACGAGACCGGCTGGTTTATTGACCACTATCAGGTCGGAGTCTTCGTAAATGATCGCCAGCGGAATGTCTTCCGGAGCAAAGGTGACTGCAGGCGAGGAAACCAGCTCTACTTCTATCTCGTCATGTTCATGTAGCTTCTGTGAAGACTTCGCAGATTTCCCATTAACCAGGACCTCCGCGTCCTCAATTAGATGTTGCAGGCGCGCGCGGCTCCAGCCTTCGATGTGAGTGGCAAGATAAGTGTCTAGCCGCGAGCCGGCGTCGGCCGCGATTACACGTAACGTCACAATCTCGTTTTCTGAGAAAGAATCTTGCTGGCGGGTATCCATGAAGGTTCCCCTGGAGCGCGGGCATCTTGCCCGCCGAGCGTGCGCCAGCACGCTCAGAACCTCGCTTTCACTCGACCTCACCTTACGAT
>JACDCK010000167.1 GCA_013817595.1 Pyrinomonadaceae bacterium
TCTCTTAACTGGTTCCGTTGGAGTCGGGAAGACACATCTTGCCGTGGCGATTCTGCAGGGTCTAATTGCGAAAGGAGTTTCTTGTTTGTTCTGCGAGTTTGGTTCTCTGCTAAAACAGATTCAGGATTCGTACAATCCAATATCGAAAACGTCTGAGCTTCGAGTACTGGCGCCGGTTTACCAGGCCGAGGTCTTAGTGCTGGACGAACTGGGCTCCACCATTCCTACGGACTGGGTTCGCGACACGATGTACCAGATCATTAACAAACGCTACAACGATAAGAAGCTTACGATCTTTACTACAAACTATCTGGACGTGCCTCGCATCGAGAGCACGCAGGAGCCCGAGATTGCCAGCCGAACGTTCAGCAAGAAAGGATCTGCGGAGCGTATTCGGGAAATGACGACGCTGGAAGAGCGCATTGGGACACGTTTGCGAAGTCGTCTCTACGAGATGTGCAATGCCGTGTTAATCGAAGGCGAGGACTATCGCAAGAAACAGGATCGTCATCGCTGACGTCCGCTACACTTGTTGGGAGAGGTCGTTTTCATTTTCCATTTCTCATTCTCATTTGCCATTCGAGGTAGAGGTGCGCTGTCTTGACTTGTTAGCCACCATCGCCGTTCACAAGTAACGCAGTTACGTTTTTGGCCAATGAGAAATGATAGATTACTACTGTCCCAACGTTAGTCGAATAGGATCAGTCACTTGGCAACAACACTACCTTGAGTTTGATTAACTGCTAGTGCAAGAGCACAAAACACTGAGGTCTATGTATAATGCCTCGCCGCTGCGTCGAATATCTTTAGTCTATTGCGCCCGCTGGCGCTCATGCGGGTAGGCTGCCCGCGCTCCAAGGAATGCCCAAACGGACTGACCTACACAAAATACTCATTATCGGATCGGGTCCTATTGTAATCGGCCAGGCTTGCGAGTTTGATTATTCAGGCACGCAAGCCTGCAAAGCACTCCGTCAGGAGGGCTATAAGACCGTGCTGGTTAACTCCAATCCAGCCACGATAATGACCGATCCAGAGACCTCCGATGCCACCTACATCGAGCCACTTACAGTTGAATCGGTTGCAGAGATTATCCGGCATGAAAGACCGGATGCGTTGTTGCCCACGGTAGGAGGGCAGACCGCCTTAAATCTCACGATAGCTCTTTCAGATGCCGGGATTCTTGATGAATACGGCGTCGAAATGATTGGGGCGAAGCGCGAGGCGGTCAAAGTCGCTGAGGATCGTCGACTCTTCAAACAGGCGATGGATGAATCGGATCTGCCCATGCCGCGAGGAGGTTTCGCTCGTTCTTGGGACGACGCTCAGGAGATTGTAACGACGACGGGGTATCCGGCAATCATTCGGCCTTCTTTCACTCTAGGCGGGAGTGGCGGCGGCACTGCTTATAACCCCGAGGAATTTGAAGAGATGGTGCGGGCCGGCTTGGCCGCTTCGCCGATGCGCGAAGTCCTGATCGAGGAGTCGATTTTGGGTTGGAAAGAGTTTGAGCTCGAGGTGATGCGTGACCTGGCGGATAACGTGGTGATCATCTGCTCCATCGAAAACTTCGATCCGATGGGTGTGCATACAGGTGATTCAATCACAGTTGCACCGGCTCAGACGCTCACGGACGTCGAATATCAAAAGCTGCGCGACATGGCTATCACTGTGATTCGCAAAGTCGGCGTGGAAACAGGCGGATCGAACATTCAGTTTGCCGTCAACCCGGAGAACGGTGAGATCCGAATCATTGAGATGAACCCGCGCGTGTCGCGTTCATCGGCACTCGCTTCCAAAGCAACCGGTTTCCCGATCGCCAAGATTGCCGCCAAACTTGCCGTTGGTTACGCGCTGGATGAGATTCCCAACGACATCACCAGGAAGACTCCGGCCGCGTTCGAACCTACTATCGACTACGTGGTAGCAAAGATCCCGAAGTGGGAGTTTGAGAAGTTTCCCGAGGCGGAAGACGTGCTGGGCACGCAAATGAAGTCGGTTGGTGAGGTGATGGCCATTGGCCGGACATTCAAGGAGGCGTTGTTCAAAGGATTGCGATCGCTCGAGGCCGTGAAGCCCTTGCGTCTTGAGGACGTGTCTGACGATGAGCTGCAACGCAAGCTTGCGCGTCCGAACTCCCAGCGTTTTTCCTACATTACTTATGCACTTCAACATGGCTGGTCGCCAGCAGAGGTCTATCGTTTGTCGCGAATTGATCCCTGGTTTCTGGAACAGCTGCGAGAGGTGATGGATATTCAGCGTGCCGTTGAAGGGTTGAAACTCGAGGAAATTCCCGCAGACGTTTTGCGCACCTTCAAAGAGGCCGCGCTGTCAGATCGCCGGCTTGCTTATTTGACTGAAAGATCGGAAGACGATGTGCGCGCCTTTCGCAAGCGCGTTGGGATTGTCCCAGTCTACAAACGGGTCGACACCTGCGGCGCTGAATTTGAATCTTTCACGCCTTACCTTTACTCAACCTACGAATCAGAAGATGAGGCGGCGCCCACGGACCGTCGCAAAATAATGATCCTGGGCTCGGGACCTAATCGCATCGGGCAGGGAATCGAGTTTGACTACTGTTGTTGTCACGCGTCTTTTGCCCTGCGCGAGGCGGGCTTCGAAACGATTATGGTCAACTGCAATCCGGAGACAGTGTCCACGGATTACGATACCTCTGACCGTCTCTACTTCGAACCGCTTACCTTCGAAGATGTAATGAATATCGTTGATGTGGAGAAACCCGAGGGCGTCATAGTTCAGTTTGGAGGTCAAACTCCGCTGAATTTGGCGATGCGGTTGCACCGGGCCGGAGTACCGATAATCGGTACCAACGCAGAATCGATTGACCTCGCCGAGGACCGCAAACGGTTTGGAGCATTGTTGCAGGAGTTAGGCATTCCGCAACCTGCAAACGGAATGGCGGCGACGGTTGCTGACGCGAAGCAGATTGCCGAGACAATTGGCTATCCGGTGTTAGTGCGACCCAGTTACGTGCTGGGCGGCCGCGCCATGGCCATCGTTTATGACGAAGAGAGTCTTGGTAACTATGTGCGCACCGCAGTCGGTTTTACCCCGGACCGTCCAGTCTTGATCGACAAGTTCCTGGAGCAGGCGGCGGAGTTTGATGTAGACGCGCTGGCTGATGAAACAGCCTGTGTGATTGCCGGAATCCAGGAGCACATCGAAGAGGCGGGTATTCATTCCGGAGATTCGTCCTGCGTGCTGCCGCCGGTTCGTATCGATCCGGAGCACATAGAGACGATGCGTCACTACACTCGCACGCTCGCGACCGCGCTCTCCGTGCGCGGGCTCATGAACATCCAGTTTGCTATCAAGGACCACCGGGTGTATGTGCTTGAAGTAAATCCTCGCGCCTCGCGCACCGTGCCCTTTGTTTCCAAGGCAACAGGAGTTCAGATCGCTCGAGTTGCAGCGCTGGTTATGGCCGGCAAGCCTCTGGCTGACTTTGCTTTGCCGGAGGATCTGACCGTCAGTCGTTTCTTCATCAAGTCTCCCGTTTTCCCATTTCTGAAGTTTCCCGGGGTGGATCCCATCCTGGGACCGGAGATGCATTCGACCGGTGAGGTGATGGGTATCGGCGAGACGTTCGGAGAGGCGTACGGTAAGGCCATGATGGCAGCCGGATTGTCACTTCCACGCAGGGGAACGGCGTTTCTCAGTGTCAACGACACCGATAAGGGACAGTTGGTCATTATTGCCCGCAAGCTTGCTCGTCTTGGTTTTGAAATTATGGCCACGCTGGGGACAGCAGCTCGCTTGAAGGAAGTCGGTCTGAAAGTCGAAACGGTTTTTAAAGTTAATGAGGGTCGACCCAACATCGTAGATCACATTAAACGAGGAGATGTGGCATTAGCTATCAACACGCCGTTGGGCCGTGCCTCTCATTTTGACGAGCAAGCGATTCGCCGGGCGGCGCTGCAGTACAACGTGCCCTGTGTGACGACCATGACTGGCGCCCAGGCAATTGTTGAAGCGCTGGGAGCATTTGGGGAAGATGAGCCGGTGAAAGTTCGCTCCCTGCAGGAGTTGCACGCGGTTGGCGCCGCGGTTCGTTAGTTCAGGGATTGATCACGGGGCAGTCTTGGAAGTTAACGGTAGGGAGACGATTGGGAAAATTTTCGACGAGTGCCGGACCATCGCGGTGGTCAGTCTTTCGTCCAGTCCTGCACGCCCTTCTAGGCGTAGCGTCTTACATGAGGCGAAACGGTTACCAGGTAATTCCGGTCAATCCCAATGAACCAACGTAAGTCTGGGCTGGAACGTCGAAGGTGGGTCAAGTTCTCCTTGCGCCAAGAGATCAAGGGAGCGTTCAATGAAGAGAATTTCGATATTTGTGTTTGTCCTGGTAATGGTTGTGTCGCCGCTACCTTTGTTTGCGGACGAAGGTATGTGGACTTTTGATAATCCTCCGCGGAAGCATTGGAAGGAGCGCTACAGCTTCGAACCATCCGATGCCTGGCTTGAACACGTAAGACTGGCGTCCATCCGTTTGAACGAGGGAGGCTCCGGCTCTTTCGTGTCGCCCAAAGGCCTGCTGATGACCAATCAGCACGTTGCCAGCGGCCAGTTGCAAAAGCTTTCGACCAGCGAGCGCAATTACCGGCGGGATGGGTTTTATGCGGCGACGCCGGCCGAGGAACTGAAGTGTCCCGATTTGGAAATCAATGTGATGGTCTCTTACGAGGATGTGACGGCCCGCGTACAAGGTGCAGCGAAAGCGGGAACGTCCGACAAGGATGCCAACGACGCCCGCAGAGTACAAATTGCGGCGATAGAAAAAGATGCTACCGACAAGACCGGACTGCGTAGCGAAGTTGTCGCGCTTTACCGAGGCGGCGAATACTGGCTCTATCGTTTCAAGAAGTACACCGATATCCGACTGGTTTTTGCGCCGGAGGAACAGATAGCTTTCTTTGGCGGCGACTACGACAACTTCACTTATCCGCGCTACTGCCTCGACATCACTTTTCTTCGCGTCTATGAGAACGGGCAGCCGTTAAAGACTCAGAGTTACCTTAAATGGTCAGCTCAGGGTCCTGCCGTCGGCGAATTCGTGCTGGCCATCGGTATCCCTGGATCTACTAACCGCCTACTTACGTTGGCGCAAGTTCAATATCAACGCGACGTGGGGAATCCACTCCAGATGCAGGTGTGGAATTCGCGCCGCGATGCTCTCCTGCGCTACGGCGCGACTGGCCCCGAGCCAGTCCGACGCGCCTTGAACACTGTTCGCAGTCTTTCGAACTCCATCAAACGACTTGTGGGCCAGCAAGATGGCTTGAACAACCAGCGCATGATGGCTAAGAAAGAGCAGGATGAAAAAGCGTTGCGTGCCGCAGTGTCGAGCCGACCGGAGTTTCAGCGGGCTTACGGCAGCGCCTGGGAGGAGATTGCCAAGGCCTACAGAGAGCTGCCGACCTACGCTAAGCGAACCGCCTTTTCAACCATCGCCTATTCCCGTCTAGGCCAGATTTCCTCGACCCTCGTTCGCTACGCTGAGGAAGCCGGGAAACCAAACGAAGCTAGGTATGAAGAGTTTCGTGACTCAAAGTTGGAATCGCTGAAGTTTAACCTTTCTTCGCCGGCTCCAATCTATGCGGATATGGAGGAGGCAATACTTGCTGCCTGGCTTGCGGACGCACAGCAGACGCTGGGGGCAGACGATCCTTTCGTTCGTGCAGCCCTGAAGGGTGCAACTCCGGCGGCGCTCGCCAAGAGCGTTGTCTCGGGGACAAAGCTCAGTGATGTGTCGGTTCGCAAAGCGCTTTTTGAAGGTGGGGCGGATGCAATCAAGAAAAGCGATGATCCGCTGATCGTCCTTGCCCGCCGGGTGGAACCAATCATCCGCGAACTGCGCGCCTGGAACGAGGAGAAGATTCAGAGTGTGGACACTGCTGCCGGCCAGAAGATTGCTGCAGCACGCTTCGCCGTACTTGGCAGGAACGTTTATCCGGATGCTACGTCCAGTCTCCGCATAAGTTACGGCAGAGTGCTGGGTTATGAGGAAGACACCACCCTGGTGCCCCACAAGACGACTTTCAACGGTATTTACGAACGGGCCGCCAGCTTTGATGAAAAGCCACCCTTTGATTTGCCGCAGCGATGGAGGGACGGGAAGTCAAAATTGGACCTCGTGACTCCAATGAACTTCGTTTACACCGCGGACACGATTGGCGGCAATTCCGGTAGTCCAGTCATTAATCGGAATGCGGAAGTGGTGGGCCTCAACTTTGACAGCAACATTCAGAAGTTGCCCAACCGGTACTGGTATGTAGATGAGGCTGAGGGCGGTCGCGCCTTGGCGG
>JACDCK010000014.1 GCA_013817595.1 Pyrinomonadaceae bacterium
GGCTACAACCATAGCTCGCCTCTGAGTTGCCTCTCGTTACCAAACTTCACGCTTTACCAATCTTTCGCCGACGGCCGCGAAGAGACTCATCAGATAACCTCCTTCATTCCGGAAACGCTGAAAGCCATGCAAACGAAGGCAGGGGATCGTCTAAACCCCAACCGACCTTTTATTCGTCCAAGGTAGGGAATTTGAAAGTCCCTGGGGTAAGGCCGGGAAGCTCAATGGTCGCTACGCCACGCAACGGCGGGTGTAACTATTCTAATGACCCCGAGCAACTTTTTCGCGGGGCACACGTCGACGAGATTGAGCCCGCGCGTTTTTGTTAGCCCCGCTAACGACGGCGAGTTAGCAATGCGATCACCGCCACAAACAGTGCCGATCCAATGATTGACCAGACAATCGGAAAAGCTGTGGTGCCAACGCGCACCGGTAGAAGTTCCGGCAGCGCCAGCGCGCGAGCTAGCCACACTCCCAAAACAGCGCCCACAAACCCAAGTGCAATTGATACCAGACAGCCACCACGCGAGTAGCCGGAAATGGCCTGCCCGAGTGCGCCGCAAATACCGGCGACCAGGAGTAAGATAAGCAAATCAAACAGTGTCATACATCCTCCTCACGGCGTTAACTTGTTATCCCTCAGCGAGCGATCTCGTTGCGAAAAACCTCGCCGCCTTTCATTACGAATCGTACCCGCTCCAGTTCGGTGATATCCCTTAATGGTTCGCCGCTCACCGCAATGATGTCAGCAAACTTTCCCACCTCAATGGCCCCCAGATCGTGTGGCCGCTCTAGAAGATCCGCGGCGACGATCGTTGCGGACTGGATAGCCTGCAGGGGTGTCATCCCATAGCGCACCATGTAAGCAAACTCTTTCGCCTGATTCTCAGTCCAGGCGTATCCTCCGGCATCCGTTCCGTAGGCGATCTTCACACCCTTACGCACCGCCACCGGGAAGGCCTTTGCTTGGATATCGCGCATCGTCAACCAGATTGGCGCACCCGCAGCGGCGCGGCCTTCCGCGACGTAGACTCCGACGTAGATCGTGGGGCACCAGTATGTTCCCTGCCGCACCATGCGATCCATCATTTCTTCGTCGAGGCCAAAACCGTGCTCGATTGAATCAACTCCCACCTTGAGAGAAGCCTCAATGCCCTCTCGTCCCATGGCATGGGCCGCCACGCGTCGCCCCAAGCGATGGGCTTCATCGACCATCGCCTTCATTTCCTCGTCGGTAAAGTTAACCCACGAATGAAGCGCGCCACCCTTCACGAAATAACGACGGTCGGCGTAAAATTTGATCCAATCGGCGCCATATTTCACCTGCTCCCGAACGGTGCGCCGAATGTTGTCAGCGCCGTCAACAATCTGCACGCCCTCGGGCATTCTCAGCTCCCATGAATAGCCTTGCAACGGATACATTCCCGTAGCTGAAATGGCTCGCGTGGCCACGAACATTCGTGGTCCAGGAACCACCCGCCGGTTGATCGCGTTCTTGACATCGACGTCTGCGTACATCGCCCCTTCCGTTTCCAGATCTCGCATTGCGGTGAAGCCGTTAAGCAGCGCAATGCGTGCCGCGACGGTGGCGCGAATCGTACGGTAGGGGATGGACTCCTTTAGCAGCTGCTCGTCGTAGTCTGCAGCCGTAATGTCGCCCTGTAACAAGATGTGGGTGTGGCAATCGGCGAGTCCGGGCAGCAGCGTTGCGCGCGAGAGGTCAATCACGCGAGCTGAGGTCGGCGCGTTTCTTTCAACCTCCACAAGGGGCCCCACAGTTTTGATGCGTTCGCCTTCGACGATAATCCCCTGGTTCTCGACCACTCGTCCGGCGCGGACGTCAATCAGCCGGCCGGCTTTGATGAGCACAACCTGAGTGGGGGCGTTGGTCTGGGCGAAGCTGGCGGCTTGCACCAGAGACAAGCAAACGACAAGAGCGAGCATTCGTCTTTTCATATTTTCTCCTCCGAACTTATTCAACCGCCAAGGCAGTTTTGGTTTCGGCACATCATCCCTTCGGGATTTGAAAACAGATCGAATTTTAACCTCAAGCTCAAAGTGACCCACTATTCAAAATCCTTTCAGCTTGGTCCACTCGCGCACAACTTCTACCGGACCACGTTTGTTTGCGTCAACCTCATAGTTCAGCTGTCGCATTTCTTCCGTCGTGATCGCGTTGCCCAGTTTTACCAGCACCTCGCCAAGAACTGGCACGCGAGCCAATGAATCCTTCCGCCCTAAATAGACTGCTTCGTAAGGTGGAAAGTAACGACGGTCGTCTTCGAGTTGGACCAGATCCATGGCCGCGATTCTGCCTTCCGTGGAATTTCCCGCAATCAGGTCAACTTTATTTGAGGCGAGCGCTATGTAAGTCAGAGAAAGATCCATTTCGCGAGGCTGATCGGCGAACTTCAAACCATAGGCCTTGGAGAAACCCGGGTAACCGTCGGCGCGCGACATGAAATCCTGACCGAAACCGGCGCGCCACCCGCGCGCATGAAGGGCCGCATCAGAGATCGTCTTCAACTTGAGCCGCCTGGCCTCCGTTCCACGAACGAGAATAGCGAACGTGTTTTCGAAGCCCAAGGGTGGACTAACCTCGACGTGGAATTTCTCCGCATACTCGCGTTTGACCAGTTCGTAGACTGCACGCGGATCAGTAATCGACGGATGACGAAGTATGGCCGTGTAAGCGGTTCCTGTGTACTCGGGATAGAGATCGATCCGGCCAGCGACTAGAGCATCATGGGGAAGATTGCCGCCCAGTTCAAACTGCCGCTCAACAGTCACGCCACGCGCCTCGAGCATCTGGCCCACAATCTCCGCGAGCAGAACCGACTCGGTGAAGTCCTTTGAGCCTACGACAACCCGCGCGGCACCCGCGAGCGAATGCGTTCGCGAACGAGCGGCACGCCAGGTACCGTAAGCACCGCCAGCTAAAACCAGAGCGATAACCGCGAGTACGAGCTTATTCAAAATCGAGGCCCGCTTCTTTTCAGTCTTTGCCTCAACTGAGAAGCGTTGCTCGAGCAATCCCAGGGAGAAATCCGCCGCCAGAGCCATCAAGGCCGCGGGCAGAGCGCCTGCGAGCAAAAGGTTCGTGTTTCCCACGTCGCGAAGTCCGCGAAAGATGTAGACGCCCAGGCCCCCGGCGCCAACAGCCGAAGCGATTGTGGCCACCCCGACACAAATCACCACTGCCACTCGGACACCAGTCAGGATCACACTCATTGCCAACGGCAGTTCCACTTGCCACAGAATCTGTCGGTCCGTCATCCCCATCGCCACTGCAGCCTCGCGAACATTCCGGTCGACGCCGAGAATCCCGGTGACGGTGTTACGAATGATTGGCAACAGCGCATAAAGCACGAGCGCGACGATCGCAGTGCGCGCACCGATGCCGCCGATAAAGGGCAACGGAATTAGAAATCCGAAAAGGGCCAGACTGGGAATCGTCTGCATCACGTTGGCAATTCCCAGCACGGGGTTACGCAGCGTTTGCTTGCGCGTAAGCAGAATTCCCGTAGGAATCCCGATCACCACCGCAATGGAAGTCGAGATGAGAACCAGATTCAGGTGCTGCAGCACGAGCGTGAGCATCTCGTTTCTGTTCTGCTGCAGGAAAGTCCAGAAGCTCATCTGTTCCCTCCCGTGAAACCTTCCTCGTCGTCACGTAGTTGAAGAGTCTCGAGATAAGCGCGCGCATGTTCTTCGTTTGAGTTGAGAAAGTTCTCAGGTGTTTCTATGAGGGCCAGTCGACCGGCGTGCACGAGGGCAATGCGAGAACCGAGACGCAGTGCCTCGCGCAAATCGTGCGTCACGAAGATGGCGCTCTTGTGGAGTCTCCTGGTGAGCTCGCCAAATTCCCGTTGCAGGCTGGCGCGCCTCAAGGGATCGAGTGCGCCAAACGGCTCATCAAGCAGCAGCAATGGTGGATCTGCCGCGAGCGCACGGGCCACGCCAACGCGCTGGCGTTGTCCGCCCGATAACTCGCGGGGAAATCGTTGAGCAAACCTATCAGCATCCAACCCTACGAGTGAAAGCAGTTCAATGACTCGCTCTTTAACCCGCGTGCTTTCCCATCCTTCCAACGAGGGCACAAGGCCGACGTTGCGTTCGACTGTAAAATGAGGAAAAAGCCCGGCGTCCTGAATCACATAACCGGTCCGCCGGCGGAGGCGTATCGGATCCCACTCAGTAGTAGGTTTGCCTTCAATCAGCACCTGCCCCGAAGTCGGCGTGAGTACGCGATTGACGAGTTTCAGGGTCGTTGTTTTGCCACAGCCTGATTCCCCAAGCAATACCAGAATCTCGCCCTGCTCAACTGTGAAATCCAAATCTGAAATAATCGGTGAAGAGAGTGAAGGAACGGAATAACTTACGTCGCGAAACTCTACGAGCGGGTTGTTATCAACTCCGGTCATCTTGTTTAGGACATATCAAGGAAACCGATTGTTAGACCGCCAGCAGTAAATTACTACTAAAGCGTTCTTGAGAGTCTAGCCAGGTGCGAGTACAGCTGAAGCCTGTTTCCGTGGCCATTTGCGCGATGCCGGTAAGGTCGTATTTGTAAGAGTTTTCAGTGTGAATACGCTCGCCGGCGCTAAAGTGAACCTCAATGCCCAGCTTGCCAATCGTTACTGTCTGCGGACGGGTGCTTTCAACATAGATTTCGACGCGGCCAATTTCTTCGTTATAAAAAGCGTGATGCTTGAAGGCAGGCAGGTTGAAATCGCCATCAAGTTCGCGATTAACGCGGGCAAGCAGGTTCAAGTTGAAAGCAGCGGTGACGCCCAGCGCGTCATCATAAGCAGGCTCGAGCACGCTGCGGTCCTTTTTCAGATCTGCCCCCAGCAGAAGCGCATCACCTTCGCCAAGCACCCGGCGCAAAGCACGCAGAAAGGCAGGCGCTTCATCCCTGCCAAAGTTGCTGATGTTTGAACCAAGAAAGAGTGCGAGTGTGCGACCCCGTTGGTTCGCGCTTAGCGCTGACAAGCTATCGAAGTAGTCCGCGGCATAGGCCTGAATGCGCAGACGGGGAAAGGATTGCAAAAGGATTCGGGAGCTACTGTCCAGGGCCGAAGCCGAGATGTCTACCGGTATGAAAAGGAGATCGTCCTGCTTATTCAGCAACGCCTCCACGATCAATTTCGTCTTTGAGGCGCTGCCACTTCCCATCTCCAGCAGTGTTTTGTGTCCGTCAACCGAGCTCACAATCTCATCCGCATAGCGCTCGATAATTTCATTTTCGGCGCGCGTGAGGTAATACTCCGGCAAGAGGCAGATGGCGTCGAAGAGTAGGGAGCCAAGTTCGTCGTAGAAATACTTGGGCAAGAGCCGCTTGGGCTGAGAAGACAAACCCTTGCGCACATCCTCGGCAAAACCCGCTGACGGATCGCGCTTGACGAGGTTGTGGATCACCAACCTGTCTTCGCCGATGTGAACCGGTTCTGTTTGCGCCAATTGCTCTCCTTCATGTCTTTAATGTCCGTGTCCGTTTTGCAGAGCCCGTCTTAATGCTGGTTTGGAGGGTGACCATGATAACTGATCAACTTCATTAGCAACACCCGAACTCCCAGCCAGAACGGTGAGCGGTAGCGACCCGGTCTGATCTGCGGCGGCTCACAGCTAACCCTCGCGGTACTGACAAGCGACGACCGGGTCGCTACCGCTCGCCGTTCTCACATGAACGACCAATTATTGCCCGCTTGACCCGCGGCATTTTGCTAGGCAAGATCGGTTTCTATGCTTTACCGGGATTTCAGATCACATCTATTTGAGTGCATTTTCGTGCATCGCCTTCTAATGGTACTCGGCCTGCTGGCCACAGCCTTCTCCCCCGTTCCAGCTCAAAGCTACCAGCGGGAGCTCGACACTCCCGATAAAGTCTCCGTTTCGGTGAAGAACCCCAACGGTCGCGTAGAGATCATTGCTGCCGAGACGCAACAAAAGAAAGTCGCCGTCGAAGCCAACTCCCGCGGTGCGGCGGTAGATTCCACCGACCTTCAGATTGAGGCGAAAGGCGGCTCCATACAAATAGAGGTTCGGGACCGCGGGGAGAAGGATCGCATTGACCTTGTGGTGCGAATTCCCCTCAGGTCGAAGGCTACCGTTGAAACCGAAGCGGGGGCCGTTGAGATAAGCGGAAACATTGAGTCCGCGGAGGTCACTACAAACACCGGAACCATTTACGCGGACGTACCTCTCGAAGCCTTGAAGTTTAACTTTCTCTGGCAAGCAAGCCGGCCGCGTTACTTGAGCGACGTGGAGCTCCCCGAAATCAAAGAGAAGCGCGGAGGCTTCTTCTCGATCTCCGGTAAACTCGGTGAGAAGAAACCGAAGAAAGAGGAACGCGTCGAGCTCAATTTTCTGACTCGGCGCGGGGTAGTACTGCTGAACGTAGATCCAGAGATGGTACCGAGTGATCTGAGCGAGCGACCGCTCACCGAAGCTGCGCGTGGTATTGTCCGCAGTGGCGACAATCAGTTGATCGACGCAATCCGAAAAGTCTCGCCCAGAATGTTTGGCGACTACGCGAAGACCTTGCCGCCGCCTGACAAGGAACCCATGCTTCAGCGGCGGCAGCCACCCGGACAAGTCGTTACCGCAGTCGCCCCACAGCTGATGCGTTTGAACGCCAGCGTCACTGATCGCCATGGTCGGGCAATTGGCGGAATGAAAGCCGGCGACTTTACGGTTTATGAGAACGGCACCGAACGAACTGTGACAAACGTGGTGCCCACTCAGGAGCCATTTAATCTGGTTCTGTTGCTTGATGTGTCCGGCAGTGTGGAAGAACGAATTGATTTCATTCGCAAGGCGGCACGCGATTTTCTTAATACTGCCAGCCCGCAGGACCGGATCTCAATCATCAGTTTTCGCGACGACATCCAGTTGATTTCGGACTTCACCACTGATCGGCAGCTGCTCTCGAAGAAACTGGATGAAATTGAAGCCGGCGGCCCCACGGCCTTTTACGACGCGCTGGCTTATGTGCTTGCCGATCCGTTAAAGAAGTTGCGCGGCGAGCGCACCGCGGTGGTGGTAATGTCTGACGGTGATGATAACAAGTCGTTTGTCCCGTTTCCCGCCTTGCTGGAAGCGCTCAGTGAATCCGGCGCGCTGGTTTATCCTCTCTACGTTCCTTCCGGGTTGATTCCTGAGGCGAGCGTGCCCAGACCTGAAGTAACTATTGATCCGCTGCGCAGCCGTTATCTGACTCTGACAACGCGAGCCGAGGAGGAAGGGCGAAAACTTGCCGCCGCTTCGGGCGGTGTCTACTATCCAATCCGCCGGCTGGATGATCTGCAACGCGCTTACGATGACGTCGTACTGCAATTGCGCACCGCGTACACCATCACCTATGCCTCTAACTCGACTCCCTCTGGTAATCGGCGCGTGCGTGTGCGCGCTAGTCGCGACGGCGCATCGGTGCGGCTGAGTCCGGTGTTGAATGTCGCCACACCGTGAAAAGCGGGGGGCCTTTTCACTCTTCATCCTGAAATGAGCCAACCACTCTTCGCAGCCCTGTTTGATGAAACTGAGCGCGGACCGATGACCGTTTCGGAGCTGACCAGCGCCGTCCGGAATGCGCTCGAAGCGCGTTTCTCCTCAGTCTGGGTGGAAGGCGAGATCTCAAACTTCAAGGCGCACTCATCCGGTCATTGGTATTTCACCATTAAGGACGAAGGCGCACAGCTCCGCGCGAAATGTTTTCGTTCCGCGAACTCTCGCATACGCTTTCGCCCCACTGACGGACTACATGTCAGGGCGCGTGGCCGGTTAAGTGTTTATGAAGCGCGCGGGGACTATGAACTAATTGTAGAATCTCTCGATCCCGTGGGCGCCGGAGCACTGCGCATTGCATTTGAGCAGCTTCGTGATCGCTTGCAGGCCGAGGGACTGTTTGCCAAAGAGTTGAAGCGACCCTTGCCGGTTTTCCCGCGCAGGGTGGGTATTGTCACTTCGCCGACTGGCGCCGCCATCCGCGACATCCTCAACGTGATTTCGCGCCGCACCCGCACGGTCCATGTGCTCTTTTCACCCGCGCGCGTTCAGGGCGATGCCGCCGGCAGCGACATAGCGCGAGCTGTAAGATTGATTAACGAGCATCACAAACGAGCCGCGCGCGCCGGCCTTAGCGACGACCTGATCGATGTGCTTATTGTTGGACGCGGTGGCGGCTCAACCGAAGACCTGTGGGCTTTTAATCAAGAGGAAGTCGCGCGCGCCATCCGGGCATCGGCAATTCCGGTAATTTCAGCAGTGGGCCACGAAACCGATTTCACGATCGCCGATTTTGCCGCCGACTTGCGCGCAGCAACGCCCTCTGCCGCCGCGGAACTGGTTGCCGCGCAGGAAGACCAGATCTGCTCGACCTTGGCCGAGCTGGGACACAACCTCTCGCGGCTGATGCGTTTCAAGATTGTCGACGCTCGTACCAGAGTGCAAGAGCAGGCTTTGTCAAAGGTCTTTGACGAGGTACGCTCGCGGGTGCGGAATGCGCGAATCGAAACTAATTCCGCGACTCACCGTATGCAGCTTCAGATGAATCGGGCTGTGCGGGATGCACGCGGACGCGCTGATACTGTTTCTTTCCAGCTCTCACCCGCGCGGCTGCAAACGCGTCTGGCCAACGCTAGGATGCGCTTCGATACCGCATACAACAGTTGCAGTGGTTTGATGGATACACATTTCGAGGAAGCCCGTACTCGTCTCGGCCTGGCAGCAACCTCGCTCGACGCGCTCTCGCCCCTGGCCGTGCTCCATCGTGGTTATGCCATCGCGCAGGACCAGTCCGGAAATCTGCTGCGCGACGCGCAATCTGTTTCGATAGGCGATTCCATCCGTGTCCGTCTAGCTAAAGGCCGACTCCAGGCACGGGTCGTGGGCGTTGAGGAAACCTGAGCTTCTCCAAGACTCTTTACCATAGCGAGAGCGATGACTCCTGAGCAGAAAGCCGGTGGGCCGCAAAGCCGCAAGCGTCTCGTAATCAGTTTCGAGCAGCCGCGCGGTGCGAAGGGTCCGACCAGACGCCGCGGCAGAGGTTGGCCAAAGCTGGTGGCTGCGCTGGGAATCATTATTGTCCTGATGGCTGTCTTAGCCGCGGCCGGTGGCTATCTATGGTGGCGGCATTACAGGACGACGCCCGCTTACTCACTCGCATTACTCGTTGATGCGGTGCAGCGAAATGACGTGACGGTGGTTAACGAAATCGTCGATATTGACAAGATAGTCGATAGTCTCGCGTCCGAGGTTACTGAGAAATCAGTCGCACCCTACGGTGGTACGCTGAGCCCTCCGCAGCGCAGGCGCATCGACGTGCTGGTGCCAGGTCTGCTGCCTAGTGTGAAGCAAAGCGTTCGCGATTCCTTACTGAAACGATTGCAGGAGATTTCGGAGGAGTCGGAACCGAAGCCGTTCGTTATCCTCGCCATCGGGCTGCCTTATCTTGTTAAGATTACTACCGACGGCGATACCGCCAGGGCCATCGCGCCCGTGCAAGACCGTGAGATCGAGCTTACCCTCCAGCGCAACGGCGAGCGTTGGAGAGTTGCGGCGATGAAAGATGATAATGTCGTACCACGAATCGTGGACGATATTATGAAAGATTTTCCCGCGCTTGGACCGCTGAGATAGCGGGCGGAAACCAGCGCCCCGGACATGAATGACCGGGTTCCAAAGCGAGACCCTTAATGACGAATAACGAGCAGCCGACCAGAACTTTCGAAGCGTCGCTCGAGGCGCTGGAACAAATTGTCCGTGAACTCGAGCAGGGCGACTTGCCGCTGGAAAAGAGTATGGAGCTGTTCGAGCAAGGCATTCGCCTTTCGCGAGAGTGCCAGGAACGACTCAGTCAAGCCGAGCGTCGCATCGAGGTACTGCTGCGCGATAACCAGGGACGCACCGTGGTAACTCCCTTTGAAGATTCCAGCGCGATACCTCAGGAAAGCCCGGGCGGAGAATGAAAACGTCTTCCGAGCTTTCCCTTACGCTTGCCTTTGACCTCGAAGGTTTCTTTAACGAACGCCAAGCGTTAATCGACGGCGAACTCGATCGCCTTCTTCCCGGGGAATCCGTAGAGCCGGTTTCGGTGCACAAGGCGATTCGCTGGAGCGTCTTCGCCGGCGGCAAGCGCTTTCGGCCTATCCTGATGCTCACAACCGGCGAAGCCTTCGGAGCTTCACCGGGGGTGCTCCTGGCCACCGCCTGTGCTCTGGAAATGATTCACACCTATTCGCTGATCCACGACGACTTGCCGTCGATGGATGATGACGAACTGCGTCGTGGCCGGCCCACTTGTCACATACGATTTGACGAAGCTACTGCGATTCTCGCAGGCGATGCGTTGCAAACTCTTGCTTTCCAGACCATCGCCGAAGAATCGTTGCTCTCGGCCGAGAAACGAGTTCTTTTGGTTAGCGAGTTAGGTCACGCTGCCGGCACGCCCGGGGGAATGGTGGCGGGGCAAGCCCGTGATCTCGAAGCGGAATCGCGCGCGGTGACGAGCAGAGAGTTGGAGGGGATTCACCGTTTGAAGACTGCGGCGCTGATAATTGCTGCCGCCCGTTGCGGCGCTATCATTGCCGAGGCAACCGACCCGGAACTTGAAGCTGTTGGTAGGTATGCGGCGCAGCTCGGTCTTCTTTTTCAAATCACCGACGATCTTCTCGACATTACTGCAACAGTGGAGACTCTAGGCAAGACCCCGGGCAAAGACGCACGCGCGCAAAAAGCTACCTACCCATCGCTCTATGGAATAGAGACCGCACGGCAGCGCGCGGATTTGGTTCACCAGGAAGCGTGCGCTGTGCTTAAGCAGATCGATAGACCCACCAAGCGTCTACGCGCGATTGCTGACTTCATTCTTAGGCGAAAAGCCTGAGTTAGTGGCCGTTAGGGGTAATTGGCTTTGGCAACTCTGCATAAGGCTGGGCGAAGGTTTTCGACGCGTAGCGGCGGCTTGAATTTAACCCAGCTTTTCAAAGCTGGGGCACGTTAACTAGATTTGTCCGCGTCGCGTTAGCGACGCCTGAATTGCGTCCCTTTTCAGCCGTCGCTGACGCGACGAGGCGGAGTCTACTCGAACCCGGCGTTGAAACGCCGGGCTAAATTCACACCGCCGCTACGCGTCGAGAACTAAGCCAGTCCTGTTTTTCCATGTCTCCCACGCTCATAGACCTCAGCCACACCATCGAACACGGCATGATCACCTACAAAGGACTGCCGGCGCCGGTTATCTCGGATCATCTGACCCGCGAAGCATCTCGAGCGTTGTACGCCCCGGGCACCGAGTTTCACATCGGAAACATTGAAATGGTCGCCAACACAGGCACGTATCTTGACAGTCCCTTTCATCGCTATGAGGAAGGAAAAGATCTTGCAGGTCTGCCGTTGGATTCACTCGCGTATCTGGAAGGTATCGTAGTGCGGCATGTTGGCGGCGCGGAACGTGAGCTTGAGCGCTCAAGGTCCCCAAACATAGAAACGAGTGCGGGGAACTTATCCGGCCCAGAGGATCGGGCCATCACCGCAGCCGCCTTGGAACACCTGGACGTAAAGGCTAAAGCCGTCCTATTTCACACCGCCTGGGACACGCGTTGGAGAACTGAAGACTATTCAAACGGCAAGCATCCCTTCCTCAGTGCGGACGCTGCGGAATTTCTCGCGAACGCGGGAGCCGCACTTGTGGGTATTGACTCTTACAACATTGACGATACGGCTGATGGTGGCCGGCCGGCCCATTCAATTCTGTTGGCTGCGGGCATACCCATCGTTGAGCATTTATGCGGTTTGCGCGAACTCCCGATTACCGGCTTCCGGTTTTGTGCAGTTCCGGTAAAAGTGAAAGGCTTCGGCACCTTTCCCGTACGCGCGTTCGCTATTGTGCTGAACGACTGATTTCCCTTAACGGGCTAAGAATTCGGCAGCGGTTCACCGACCACTAGTTCGCGGTTCTTTGGCTTACGTCTTCTCAAAATCGCAGCAGAAATAAGACTAATAATCAATCCGATTGGGAACGGCTCTAGGAACGTGATGGCCGCGTTGATAAGAGGGTTGTCAAGCAGCACTTTCATGCTATTCATCTCCTGCATCTTGGCGTCAATTACCTGTCGGCTGGCGCCCGAGGCTCTTACCTGCTCCATCATGTAGTTTTCGTGGATCGTGTTTGTTCTTACGCAGCCCACTAAGGAATTAAGCCGAGTTCCTTGCCGATCTGCACGGCTTGCGTTCTTCGTTTGGCACTCAGTTTGTCAAACAAGCGGCTAGAGTGCGTCTTCACGGTGTTTTCACTTACGAAAAGCTTTTCGGCAATCTCCCGATTGCTCATGCCCTGTGCGATTAACTCGAGTATCTCGAGCTCGCGTTTAGTGATAGAAAGCTCGCGCAACCTTTCTTCGTTCAGCGCGAATGGCTGCGCAGTCAGGACTGCAATTTCAGCTCAGCCCGATTGAATTACCATGTGTTGAGTGATTGACGGCTATTCGAGGACGGCTTCGCGAACCTGCTTCTCCTGATCTTCACGAAAGTGACGCAGCTTTTCGCGCAGTTCGGGCCGACTATTGGCCAGTATCGCCACCGCGAATAGCGCGGCATTGGTGGCTCCGGGTTTTCCAATCGCAAGAGTTCCAACCGGAATGCCGGCCGGCATCTGAACGGTGGAGAGTAGGGAATCCATGCCGTTCAATGCGTCACTCTTCATCGGCACACCCAGCACCGGCAGGGTTGTGTGCGCGGCAATGACGCCGGCCAGATGAGCTGCGCCGCCGGCTGCGGCGATGATCACTTCGGTGCCGCGAGCCTGAGCGTTTGAGGCAAAAGCTGAGGCCAACTCGGGGGTCCGATGCGCGGATATTACGCGACACTCATGCGCGACGCCGAAACTCGTCAGCACCTCGTCTGTATGACGCATCGTTTCCCAGTCGGACTTGCTGCCCATGATGACGGCTACGAGAGACTTCGGATTTCGGATTTCGGATTTCGGATTTCGCTTTCTTACCATCGCCGCAGCCTTTCCACCGTTAAGTATTTCAAGTTAAGTATGCAAACTCGCAATCCGAAATCCGAAATTCGAAATTCGAAATTCAAGCGCCCTGATCCAGCGAATAGCCACGTTCGCCGTCGAAGGTGTAAAGGTTTTCAGTCTTGATAAAGTCGTAGCCTGCACCTGCGACGCGCTCAAGCAGGGAAACGATCTGTGGGTGCGAGACTGTGCCGACATTGTTTTCAGATAGGAAGCGACAGCGCCAGTGATCGGAGCAGAAAGTTTCCGAGTGGCCACCCGGCCACACCTTCACGCCGCGATTGCTCATCATCTCGAGCTTCAGACCGTTTCCGTTCAGACCGCTAAGCGAGCTGCCCAGATCGTTTGCCGAAGCGGCAGACCAGTCGAGAAACACATCCACGCCCACCAGATCCTTCTTCGCCCGCACGCGAGCAGCGGGAGCTTGCCTCCTTTCAGATGCTTCCCCTTCGACCGGCTTGTATTTCGCTGCCTTGAGAGTTTGCGGCGTCAGCCCAACGCGCTGCACCACTGCGCCGGCAAACTCCTTCGTGCCCACTTTCTCGCGACTCACTCCTTCTTTGTAGACGTCGTAGGTGTGAATACCATCTTCGATCGTTCGCAGCCAGGCATTGTGCACCCGCTCCGCCACGCCCGTTTCTCCGACGTGGACCAGCATCATCACGGCGCCCAGCAACAGACCCGACGGATTGGCCAGATTCTGTCCGGCGCGGCGCGGAGCAGACCCATGAATCGCTTCAAACATCGCCACGTGCTCGCCAATATTCGCCGAACCCGCGAGCCCGACCGAACCGGCAATTTGCGCCGCCACGTCCGAGAGCACATCGCCATAAAGATTCGGCATTACTAAAACATCAAAGGCTTCAGGTGTGTCGGCAAGTTTGGCGGCACCGATGTCTACGATCCAGTGTTCGTTTTCAAGATCCGGATACTCCGCGGCGATCTCAGTGAACACTGTGTGAAAAAGGCCGTCCGTAAGCTTCATGATGTTGTCTTTGGTAAAGCAGGTGACCTTCTTGCGATTATTTCTGCGCGCGTATTCGAAAGCGTACCGCACGATCTTTTCCGAGCCGGGACGTGAGATCAGTTTCAAACACTGGACCACCTGATCGGTCTGCCGGTGCTCGATGCCGGCATAGAGATCCTCTTCGTTCTCACGAACTATGACCACATTCATCTGCGGATGCTTGGTCTCGACAAACGGGTGATAGGAGACGCAGGGACGTACATTGGCATAGAGGCCGAGGGTCTTGCGCACCGTCACGTTCAAACTCTTGTAGCCGCCGCCTTGGGGAGTTGTGATCGGAGCTTTGAGAAAAACCTTTGTGCGGCGCAGCGATTCCCAGGAACTGGGCTCAATGCCTGAGCTGCTGCCTGCGAGGTAAACCTTCTCGCCAATATCTATTGCTTCAATATCGAGTTCGGCCCCGGCTTCTTTCAGGATGTGAAGCGTGGCGGCCATGATCGCGGGCCCGATTCCGTCGCCATGTGCAACAGTAATAGGAACACGTTTAGGCATATAGCAGCTTAAGCCTTTCGTTCGGCGCGGTCGGATTAGAATAATAGAGAAGCAAGCAATATAAGCCAAAACCGCAGAGGCAGGCAATCACAGGAAATGGCGTACGGATCTAGCCTCCCTGGCTGAATGCTTGCTTGAGAGCTAGTTCCTCTAATCTCATCCTTCATAAATACCAGAAATTAGGAAGCCTATTTTCTCTTCCGCTGACAACCTCTTCTCGTATATTTTCGCGCTTAGGTTCCTACTCTCGCGCAGCGAGGGCGACTGCACTGGTCCGCGACCGTAAAGCGACGACGTTCGGCTGAATGAAGCCAAGCCGAGAGGGGATCGTGGTGGTCGAGGTAGTTACGATGGCGATCGTGGAGGTTATCGGGGTGGCGGCGGTGGTGCTCGCGGCGGAGATCGCTACGAACGCGAGCCGCGGTGTAAAATGCTTTTGAGGGGAAAAGTGGAATTGGGAAAAAGGGGTAACAGGGTTTTCTCGTTACCCACTTAGCCCATTTCCCTTCCCTTTTCCCCTGGTTACTTACTTCCTCCCTGCCGGCCTGAGCTTCAATTTCAACCGCTCGCTACCGCGCATGATTTCCACTTCATATTCATGACCGGCTTTCAGCTCGCCTAGCGCGGCCGTGTAATCGTAGACATTCCGCACGTCGCGCCCCGCCATCTTCACAATCCTGTCGCCGGCTTTCAGTCCCGCGTGAGCCGCCGGGGAATCATCACGCACTCCGTCCAACAATAAACCGTCACTCGAGTCAGCGTAGTTAGGAATGGTGCCGAGATAAACGCGGAAACCGATCCAGCGTCCCGTTGCTGCGCTTTTGGCGACCTGGTATGTGGGCCGTTTGTCGCTCGCGTCGATGTCATGAACGATGCGGGCCACCATTGCGAGTATGCGGGCCTCGTCGTCATAGTTGATCTTCTCCGCAGTATCAGAAGGCTTGTGGTAGTCGACATGTGTCCCGGTCCAGAAGAAGAGGACAGGGATCTGCTTGGCGTAGAACGAAGAGTGATCACTTGGGCCAAAGCCATCTTCGTTCAAGGTGAGCAGAAACTGTTTGGTTACATCGTTGCCGACAACCATTCGGCCGCTGGCACCAACCACCATCGGCAGGCTGCTGGAAGGATGGGCCGTAGAACTCGCATTGACGGTCAGACCCTGTAAGAGGTTGGCCCGCTCGATCATCGGCTGCCACTCCGGCGCGGTGCCGACGCCTCCGATCACGAGTTTCCGGTCTTTCATCCGACCAATCATATCCATGTTGATCATGGCCACGGTGTTTGCTAATGGGATCACCGGATGGTCGACGTAGTACTTCGAGCCAAGCAGCCCCTCTTCCTCTCCGCTGAAAGCTACGAAGACGATTGTTCGTCGTGGTTTGGGGCGCTGGGTTGAAAGAATACGTGCCAGCTCGATCAGGCCCGCCGTTCCGGAGGCATTGTCATCTGCGCCGTGGTGTACGTCGCCTTCTCGCTGGGCCAGGCTGCCGGCGCCGCCACGACCCAGGTGATCATAGTGCGCGCCAATCACGATGGCTTCGTTCTTCAGGTTTGGATCAGAGCCCTCGAGTATGCCTATGACATTTGCCGCAGCGACTTCGCGGCGGACGATGTCTGCTTGAAGGGTCACCTTCACAGAATCAAGCAGCCTGGGTTCCAGGGTTTTGTCCCGCTCGCCAGTCCGACCCAACTTTGTCGCAGTAGCAATCATTTCGCGGAGTGCAGCTTCAAGTTCGGAACTGGAATTTTGTAAGCCGCCGGCCTGGAATCCGGTCGGCGCTCTGTCTTGAGATAGCAACCACCGGCAAGCCCGCATTGCTGGTGTTGTGATCGTAACGAAGTTGCGACAAAGCGTCGTCTTTGAAATTCACTTCGCGCCCTATGACGATCAAACCTTTCGCGCCCGCGTTGCGCGCCGCAATCGCTTTGAAGCGTAAGTCTTCGTAGCTGGCAAACGTGCCGTGCGGATTATCTCCATCAGGTGTACCTGAGAATGCCACTGCAATGTATCCGGCGACTCGGGAACCGGCGTAATCGTCATAGTTCAATTCCGGAGCAGTGATACCGTAGTTCACGAAAGCGAGCGGCGCATCAACAACACGAGCACTTGAGGAGAAACCCACCGGCACCCAATCGTCGCCCGCGCGGAAGTCGAGAACCGCAGTGGGCCTTCCGGCACCTCCGGCTGGCTGGATTGCCGTTTGCGGAATCAACTGCATCACGTTGTTCTTGCCGAGTTCAACGCCGGCAATATACGGAAATCGTTGCAGGAATCTGGATTGCGCTTCGCCCCTGGTTCGCGACGCGCGGGCAGACGGAGAACCGGACTTCAGACCGAGGCGGACAAACTCACCTGCTATGAACTGGGCCGCGCCGTCAGCGCCAGGCGTCCCGGTGCGCCGGCCTTCGAGTGCATTCGAAGCAAGGTAGGTGATGTGTAGGCGCAGTCGCTCCGCGCTAGTGGTGAGCTGACTGGGTTGCTGGGCTAGTACAGCAACCGAGATTGTGCTCACCAGGAGAACAAAGAAGGAATTATGGCGAAGTTTGAAATTCATTGTCCGTCTCTTTCATGTTCCCGGTTGTCATGGGCACTGCCGCGGGTCTTAACCTCTTTCGAAGTGTCGGAGGGCCGCGGGAAAGATGAAACCTCTGAGTTAGGAGACGACATCCTAGTCTAACGAAAGGGCGCGGAAGAAATGCCGAATTAGAAATGACTGGAGCTTATGACTGCACTTTATAACAGGAGCGAGAGCCGAGACAAGACGCCCTGAGCTCGTAAAAGCGGACGACAGGTGATCAGAAGCGAAGCTGAGCGGCATTGGACATGGCAGGCTCCAAATCCAGCGGTTTCATAGGCTTGATGTTATCATTACGATGGGTTCAACGACGGGAAGGCGGATAGGAATGTCTTCAGAAGCGACTGAAAAAAAAGTAAACACCCGGGTGGAGAGCGATTCCATGGGTGAGATTGAAGTGGCGTCTGATGAGTATTGGGGTGCTCAGACCCAGCGTAGCTTGCTCCACTTCAATATCGGCGACGACCGCATGCCCCGCGAGATGATTCGAGCGCTGGGGATCCTCAAAAAAGCTGCCGCTCTCGTAAATGAAAAACTGGGCAAGCTGGCTCCGGAGAAATCAAAGCTAATCGTTCAGGCTGCAGACGAAGTAATCGAGGGAAAACTGGACGAGCATTTTCCCTTGCGCGTCTGGCAGACCGGCAGTGGCACGCAGACAAACATGAACGCCAACGAAGTGATCTCCAATCGCGCGATTGAGTTGGCGGGCGGCGTGCTGGGCAGCAAAAAACCAATTCATCCCAACGACGACGTGAACATGTCGCAGTCGTCGAATGATACTTTCCCGACGGCAATGTACATCGCGGCCGCCGAACAGCTGCATCAACTCATTCCCCAAGTAAAGAAAGTACACGATGCGATCGTCGCGAAGGCTGAGGAATTCAAAGACGTCGTAAAAATTGGCCGCACGCATCTCCAGGACGCCACTCCTTTAACTGTGGGCCAGGAGATGTCTGGCTGGGCCAACCTGCTCGCGCGTGATATCGAACGTTTGCGGTTAGCGCTGCCCGGCGTCCTTGACCTGGCAATTGGTGGCACCGCTGTGGGCACCGGCATCAATTCGCACCCTGAATTCGGCGAGCGGGCGGCGGAGAAGATTGCCGAGTTGACTGGTCTGCAGTTCAAATCACACCCGAACAAATTCGCCGCGCTTTCCGCTCACGACGAAATCATTTTCGCCAGTGGCGCTTTAAAGACACTTGCCGCGTCGTTGATGAAGATTGCCAACGACATACGCTGGCTGGCCTCTGGCCCGCGTTGCGGTCTGGGTGAACTGTCGCTGCCGGAAAACGAACCGGGATCATCGATCATGCCGGGCAAAGTTAATCCGACGCAAAGCGAAGCCATGACCATGGTCTCGGTGCAGGTCTTTGGCAATGATGCGGCAATAACCTTTGCCGGCTCGCAGGGTAATTTCGAGTTGAACGTCTTCAAGCCGGTGATGATTCACAATCTACTGCATTCGATTCGGCTGATTCACGATGCCTGCCACGGGTTTGTTGAGTATTGCATTGCGGGGATCGAGCTCAACCGCGAACAGATAAACGACTACGTCAAAGGTTCGCTGATGCTGGTGACGGCGTTGAATCCTCATATTGGGTATGACAAAGCCGCGAAGATCGCTAAGCACGCACACAAAAGAGGTATTAGCTTGCGGGAGGCGGTCATCGAACTGGGGTTTTTGACAGGTGAAGAGTTTGACAAGTATGTGAAGCCCGAGGAGATGACGCATCCCTGAGTCCACAGATTATAAGGTTAAGGAGAACGTAGCTGGTGCTTACTATGTCGACTCCTCCTGCATAGATTGCGATGTGTGCCGCGACACCGCGCCGGACAATTTCATGCGCTCTGACGAGAACAGTTATTCCTTTGTCTACAAGCAACCGGAAAACGACGAAGAGCGAGCAGCTTGTGACGAAGCGCTTTCCTGTTGCCCTGTGGAAGCAATCGGGACCGACGGCGAGTCTTAATCGCCTAGTCTGCAGATTATTGCATCGTCCTGAATCTTAACAAAACAGGTTGAGAGAGGCACATGA
>JACDCK010000168.1 GCA_013817595.1 Pyrinomonadaceae bacterium
CCTGATACATAAGTATTAGGGTCCATCGTGTCGTACCAAACTTTGTTATTCAGGACGGCGACCCTCGCGGCGACGGCAATGGCGGGCCGGGATATCAGATCCGTTGCGAAATATACCAGGTACCGTACGAACGTGGAGCAGTTGGAATGGCACTATCCGGCAAAGACACCGGTGGCTCGCAGTGGTTTGTGACTCGTTCACCTCAGCCTCATCTCGACGGCGGCTATACAGTTTTTGGCAGAGTAGTAGGCGGCATGAGTGTTGTGGACGGGATTGCCCGCGGAGAAACCATTAACACAATTATCATTAGCAATAACGGCATCACCGAGCGGCCGTGAACGTGAGAAGTACGCGGGGGGAAAACGCGATGGCCATTCCCAGAAGATTATGCACCCGGGCGGTGCTACTGGCGATCTTTTCGGTATTCGTAACCGTAGGGTTCAGTCAGGACGCGGAGCGGGGCCAGCATCCAACGTCGGCTCAACCAGCCGAACTAAAAACACTCCCGCGTTCTCAATATAAGATTCAATTAATACTGGATTTCGAGTCTCGCTCCTATTCCGGCAGAGAGCGGGTGCGCTGGGTAAATCGCGGTGACCGCGCAACCGCCGCCCTCTACTTTCATCTCTATTCCAACCTGCGCGTCGGCCAACACCCCGCAACCGCGAGTTTGAGTTCAAGGGCTGTTGCAGTGATAGAAGATGAGCCGCGGATCGAGATTACTGGGGTGCGTTCCCTCACGAACGACGAGCCTCTGTTTTTCGCTCTGGACGATCAGGGAACGACTTTGCGGGTCAACTTGCGGGAAGCCGTTCAGCCCGGCGGATCAGCGGAAGTTCTGGTGAGCTTTAAAGGCAGCGTGCCGGAAATCGACGCGGAAGAGACAAGTATAACGACGCATGTAATCAAGCAAGTCAGTGCGGCTCTGCGCGGCGAACGAGAGATCCGTCGAGCCCGAGACATCAATTTTCGCTGTCGCGGCCTGATGCTGCTGGGCACTTCTTATCCGGTGCTGGCTGTGCATGAGGGTGATGAATGGCAGCGAAAGATTGAGCCAAGCGTGGGGGACTTGATTTTCAACGAGGTCGCCGATTACGAAGTTAGCGTGGAGGCGGCTGCCGGCGTGATGATATTTACTTCGGCGACTGAATTGGCGCCGAAGTCGGAGGGCGAAGCAATCAGAACCTACACAGGTGCTGCCCTGCGAGACTTCGCCATCATTGCCGGTCGCGGCTTGCAGGTTGAAGAAGCCGTGGTGGGAAACACGACACTGCGATCAATTTTTCTTCCCCACCACGAACGAGCAGGCAAACGCGTACTGACGGCAGGAGCAAATGCGCTCAGAATCTTCACTTCGCGTTTTGGAGCGTCGCCCTTCAAGACGATCAATATTGCCGAAGCTCCCCTCGTCGCGGGCCTCGGTAGCACCGAGTTTGCGGGGCTGGATGTAATCGCTAGTGCTTTCTACGTCGATTTCGATTCGGCGGCTATGCGGAATCTTCCCGAGATCATCCGCGAGCAGCGCCCTTCCGTGGAACAAAGCCTGGAGTGGACGGTAGGACATCTCGTTGCCCATCAGTGGTGGGGTGCGGCCGTCGGAAACAATCCGGCGCGGGAACCCGTGCTTGATGAGGCGTTGTCTTGTTGGTCAGCGCTGCTCTATTACAGAGAAGTCCATGGCGAGCAACAAGCCGCGACGGTGCTTGACGATCAATTGCTGGGAGTTTATCGAGTGTATCGCACATTCGGCGGTGAAGACATGGACGCAAACCGTTCCGCTCGCGACTATCGCAACTCATTTCAGTATGCTGCGATTGTTTCCACCAAGGGCGCCATGATGTTCGTCGAGCTCGAACGATTGCTGGGCGAGGAAAAGTTTTTTGCGGCCCTCCAAAGCTACTACAAGGCGAACCTTTTCGAGATTGCCGAGTTGGACGACCTGCGCGGCGCATTTATTGCAGAGGCGCCTATAGAACAAAGAAGGACGGTTGCTCGTACCTTTAACCGCTGGCTGGCGAGCAAACGGGGCGATGAAGACATTGCCAAACCAGACCCGGAACTCGCCAAGTCGTTGGGACTGCCGGCTAACCCAGGCAAGCAAAAAAGTGGAGACCGTAACGCGTTTGCTGCCTTTGCTCGGCTGGGCAAATTTTTCTGGCAGCAAATGACGCGGATACGCTGAGAAGGTAAACAACGGCGAATACCTGAGCCAGCCAAATATACCGATGAGAACTACTTACAGGGCGGAAGAAATAGAACTTGCCGGCGATGCAAGCGGTCTACAGGCGCGCTCCGTCGAGGTGGAACAGAGTCTCGAACGTCTCGGCTGGCTAATGGACGATCTTTTTCGCGTTCCCGTGCTCGGCTGGCGTGTTGGTCTCGATGCACTCGTGGGACTGATTCCCGGAGTAGGCGACACAGCTACCACCCTCGCTTCGCTGTATATTCTTACCTCAGCCGTCCGCTACCGCGTCCCAAAGGTTACCCTACTACGCATGGGACTCAATCTCGGCATCGACTATGCGGTGGGCGCTTTGCCGCTGGTCGGCGATTTTTTCGATGCGTGGTGGAAATCAAATCAGAAGAACATCGATTTGCTACGCAAGCGGGCAACGGTTTCAGCGAGCGAGGCGCGTGAGGGCAAAATCAGTGACTGGCTCTTCGTGGGCCTAATAATTCTGTTGTTGGTTGGTCTGGCCGTGGGCGCTGCCGTAGTCAGCGTTTTCCTATTGATGTTAATAGCCAGCCAACTTTCCAAGCTGGCGGGTTAAGCGCCGAGTTTAAGAAATTGGTAACTCAACCAGCGCCGAAGGCGCAGCAGAAGGTGGCCGGAATAGATCCTAAACAAAGGAAGTGATGTACCAATGAAAAGCCTGATTGTTTTGTTGGCTCTCATTTTAGTCTCACCCGCATTCGCGTGAGGAAGAGGACGGCCCACCCCGCCCATGTTTTCTCTCAAGACTGAATAGCGCAGTCAGGAAGGGAGGTTTACCCCCGCACGTTGAACGCCACTCAATCAGCGGGGGTGAACCGCCCTTCCCAACCTGCAAATTCTTGTTTCTTGAATCATCATGCAATCGGTCCAAGGAAGCCAGTCAGGGCTGCAGCGCAGGATGCGCGACGGCGTAGTCCACAATCGTGTGGACGTAGCTGGAAAAAGGGGGGCACTGCAGATCGTGCGACTCGAGGAGCGCGCTCGCCTGCAAGGTGTCGTAGGTTTGTTTCAGAAAGAAGTAGGGTACACCGTGATGGGGTAGATCTGTGATCCGGGGGGAGGGGGGCAGCATTAAAGAGAACTGCACTATTGAGGCAGGAACGGTGATGCGTGAGCCACTGCCTTTCAGGCATCGGGCAATGGTGTTGAAAAGCTCGTGGGTGGTGAGTGGATCGGGATCAGCCAGCTGGATCGTCTTACCGATTGCCCGGGGATCTCGAACTAGTGCAGCTATGCCGTCAACAACAAAATCCACGGGCACAAGATTCAAGCTAACCTCCCGGTTTCCAATATTGAAGAGCTTCAGTACACTCGGCCACTTTCGCACGTAGTGGATCAAGTAATAGACGCCATCGTATTTCGCTGTTTCCCCCGTCTTTGAGTCACCGCAAACCACAGCGGGCCGATGAATGGTGATTGGTAAAGTGGATTTGAGCGCCTCCACTTCCACTTCCGCCAAATATTTCGACTCCTCGTAGTAATTGCGGAAACCGGCTGCGTGTTTCAGTTCGGTCTCCAGAATTCGCCCTTGCCGTTTTCCGGCCACATAGCATGTCGAGACGTAGTGATAGTGACGCAAGTTCGGCAACGACTGCGCAAACTGATTGACGTTCTTGGTGCCCACAACATTGACCTGCATGGCTATATCACGCGTCACTGCCAGGTCGTAGATCGCCGCGAGGTGAAAAATCACTGTCGGTTGAGAACTCGCTATTGCAAGGTCGTCCTGAGACATCCCGAGATTTGGTTGCGCGATGTCGCCCTCAAGAATGCGAAAGTGTGAGAGGGGATTTCCAGTCTGACGAGCAATTCGCTCAAGCTCAATTTGGGCGCGGTCCACAAAGGGAGACTGCACCAGAAGTAAAAAGCGCCCCCCTTCTCTGGCGAGACGTTCCAGGAGCCGCCCGGCAATAAAGCCCGGAAATCCTGTGATAAAAACTGTTTCGTCAAGAGGCATGAAATTTCCCTGAGATCAAAACTTAGCCCGGAGATTCTGGGGCGAGTATAATTCACGCTTCTGAACCAACATAACGAGCCTCGGCGACGGTACTGGTGTAGTTTAGTTAGGACGCGGCGACCCCGCTTAGCCTTAGAACCGAGAAGCGGTAGCGACGGGTAGGTGTGCGGCGTCACTCAACAGCATGGAGGCGTGGTTCGAATAGGGAGACGATTAATGCGATCTTATCAATCGGTGAGGGAAAGGAAGCCGCTGGCATTTGTCCTGGTTATTGCAACCATTCTTTCCAGCGTTCTTACTGGCTCAGCTCAGCGAGCCGCTGAGTGCACAACTCGCATCACGCTGCTTCAAGTAAACGATGTCTATCAGTTTGCGCCCGTCGACCGTGGGACTCGCGGAGGTCTGGCCCGCGTTATGACTTTGAAAAAACAGATTGAGCAGGAGTCACCTCACACGCTGTTTCTTTTCGCGGGTGACACCATCTCGCCTTCAGTTGAATCGATAACTTACAAGGGTGCTCAGATGATCGAATCCTGGAATACAGCGGGTCTCGACTACGCCACTCCCGGGAATCATGAATTTGATTTTGGACCTAAGGTGCTACGCGAACGTATGCAAGAGTCGCGCTTTCCCTGGATTGCTTCCAATGTAATCGACAAGAAAACGGGCAAACCATTCGGCGGCGCTGAGTCGTTCGTAATCCGCGAGTTTGATGGCGTCAAAATCGGGATCTTGGGGTTGGTGCTGCCCGAGACGAAGACAACATCGCGACCGGGTCCGGACGTTGACTTCCTCAACCCCTGCGAAACAGCGAAGAAGGTTGTTTCCGAAATTCATGCACGTGGCGCCAAAGTTGTCGTGGCCTTGACCCATCTGTCGATGAGGGAGGACAAGGAGGTAGCACGTTGCTCGGATGTCGACGTAATCATCGGAGGTCACGAACACACTCTGCTAGAGTCGGCGGCGGGCGGTGCCCCAATCTTCAAGATGACGGCAGACGCTCGTGAGTTAGGAAGAATTGACTTGAACATCTCGAAGACCAGCGGTGAATTGGAAAGCATTGATTGGAAAGTGATTCCGGTAACCAGCGAAACGAAGGAGGATCCGGAATTCGCCTCGGTTTATCGAAAGTATAAAGGACTCTTGAGAGAACTGTCTCAGACTGTGGGCCGCACACGGGTGGCCCTGGATGCGCGCAGCGCGGAGAACCGCACTGGTGAGACGAATGTGGGAAACATGGTAGTTGAGGCCTTTCGCCGGACGACCGGTGCAGATGTGGCTTTGATGAATGGAGGCTCGATCCGTGCAGACACGATTATCAGTCCAGGCCCGCTAACTAAAAGGGACTTGCTTTCAATTCTTCCCTTTAAGAACAAAGTAGTAAAATTGGAAGTGACCGGTGGAACGCTGCGGGCGGCGCTTGAACATGGCGTGAGCCGGAGCGCGGAAGATGGGGAGCCCGGACGTTTTCCCCAAGTGGCGGGACTTCGGTTTACGTTTGACGCCAGCCGCCCGCCAGGATCTCGAGTTGTCGCCGTTACCGTCAATGGGCAACCGCTCGACGACAACAGGAAATACACGCTTGCCACCACAGACTTCCTGGCGATTGGCGGAGGCGATGGTTATTCGATGCTAAAAGGCGCGCGGCTGATGATCTCACCGGAGCAGGGTCAAAACGATTTTGATATCCTGAGGCGAGCAGTGGCGGTTGCGAAGTCGATCACACCGAAGACTGATGGGCGCATAAAACGTTTGGATAGCGCGCGCGGCGAGAAATCTGACTGTGTTGAAACCAAATGACTGGGGAAGCAATGTACGAGGACGACGTTTCACCAGCGGCTAAGTACGAAGCCAGGCAGCTGTTTCAGGAAGCTTACCAAGCCCAGTTGGCCCAAAACTATGATTCGGCAATCGGGCTTTACCAGCGTTCGATCGAAACCTACCCGACTGCTGAAGCGCACACTTTTCTGGGTTGGGTCTATAG
>JACDCK010000015.1 GCA_013817595.1 Pyrinomonadaceae bacterium
GTAGATCCAGGGCGACCCCGGTCGTGTAGATCTTCATATTGGAAGCGGGTATAAAAAGCTGGCTGGCGTTCCGTCCGTAAATCTCTCTCCCACTAGTGAGCGAAATAACGGAAACGCCCCAACGGGCCGAAGCAAGTTCACTCTGGTCAATGGCGGAATCAATAGACTGAGAGAGCGATGCTGGTGATTGTTTTGAATTTGTGGTTGCTTGAGAAACGTGGGGCGAGGCTGCTGAATTGGACTTTTGGTTACCTGTCTCCGAAAACGCCGCCCAACCGGTGTGTAGCGCCCTTAAGCTCACAATTGAGGCAACGACGAGCAAAACCCCTAAAGCGCAGTTGAGAAGAAGTTGGCGAGTGAATTTAGGAGTGCGGCGCATCTTGACCATCCTGAAAATCGGCATGAAACATAGCCCAGAAGTTTGCGTAACTCTTCGCGATAAAGGAACAATCCAATGATGAGCGATCAACTTGCGAAGAGAGTAGCGGATCTATTTCCGGTCAGTACAGTTCGTGCCGCAGTGTAGACTTCTTCAACTGTAACGTCGTTGATAGCGCTGCTGTAGATGATTTGGTGACGGTCGCCTTGAGGGAGATAGCTTTGAGGAGCGCGCTTATCAAGCAGCAAAACCACCGGAGTGCCCACGGCCGAAGCAATATGCATGGGCCCGGTATCATTTGAGACAAACACCGCAAGCCGCGCTTGGGCGGCCGCGACCTGGGGGATAGTAAGTTTATCGAGAATGAGGGTACTTGGTGGGAACCGTCGCCGAATGTCTTGAACAAACGCACGTTCTTCGGGTCCCAGGAAAACCAGAATTCTTACCTGATCGTTTCGGGCCAGGAAATCTGCGAGTTCAGCGAACCGCTCGAGCGGCCAGCGACGGCTGGGATGACCCGCTCCCGGAAATAGTCCGACTAAGGGAGTGCCAACGTCAGCCTCCGCTTGCTTCAAGATTTTTTCTATGGCTGCATCGTCCGCTGCCCTGGTCTTGAGATGGGGTAAACGGTCCGCGTCTTTCACGCCCAGCGGGATCAGCACGTCGAGATAGCGATCGATTAAATGGCGCCGACGATGGTCTACCTCAAGAGGCGGTCGCGGGTGGAAGTTAGCAAGGAAATCAAGGGAGCGCGTGGGCCGTCGTGAATAGAGGCGCTTCGGCGCGCCTGAAAGAAATCCGAGAAGGTTTGTTTCTGAGAGGCTATGAAGGTCAATCACAAAATCAAACTGAGACCGTCGCACCCCTTGAACCAGCCTCGCGATACGCGTCAGCGAAACCAACTTCGGTCCGTCTCGCAGCGCCACGCGATCAATCATGAGCGTGGAGTCGGCATAGCCTGAAAGCTCAACGACCTCCGCACCCGGCTTACCGACGGCCACCGTGATTGCTGCTTTCGGAAAACGTTCGCGGATACCGTGCAGCGCAGGCAGACTCAGCACGACATCGCCAAGCTGGCCAAAATCAATAACCAGGATGTTTCGCGGATCAAAGCTCAATTGCTATTACTAATCGCCCGAATGTTCTTAGGAATCCCGCAGGTCTCGCCCGGTCATTTCCGCTGGCTGGGCAATGCCGAGCAAGCCAAGAATGGTGGGCGCCACGTCTTCAAGCGCGCCCCCATCGCGGAGCTTCAAACCGCGCGACGCTTCATCGATCAAGTGCAAAGGCACTGGGTTAGTCGTATGGGCGGTATGAGGCTGGCCGGATTTCGGATTGATCATTTGCTCCGCGTTTCCATGGTCTGCAGTAATCAGGGTCACACCTCCTGCCCGCCGAACAGCTTTGGTAATCCATCCCAGACAAGTATCCACGTACTGGCAAGCTTCTATGGTTTTGTCGAGTTTACCTGTGTGGCCGACCATGTCGGGGTTTGCAAAATTAATGACGAAAACATCAGTCTGGTCATCTTCGATGCCGCTTAGCACCTGATCGGTGACCTTAAACGCCGACATCTCGGGTTGCAGATCATAGGTAGCGATCCTTGGGGAAGACACAAGCAGACGGCACTCCGAAGGGTGCTCCTTTTCAACGCCACCGTTGAAAAAGTAGGTAACGTGGGCATACTTCTCAGTCTCGGCAAGGCGATAGTTGCGCACACGGATGTTGGCCCAGACTTCTGCCAGGACATTTTGGTGCTCGTGGGGAGAAAACGCTATCGCGAGCGGAAAGGTTCGATCGTAGAGCGTGAAACAGACGAAATCGATCTTGGGCCTGCCCAGCACTTGAAACTCGTTGAAACCTGCTAGCGCAAGCGCGCGTGTGAGTTGTCGAGCGCGGTCGGGTCGGAAGTTGAAAAAGATGACCGCGTCTTCGTCCTTAATTGTCGCCACCGGTTTCCCACTGACGTCCACTATCACAATCGGTTCGATGAATTCGTCAGTGAGGTCTCGAGCGTAGGCTCGCTTGATCGCGCTTACCGGATGAGTGGCTCGCTCACCTTGGCCGTGAACCAACAAATCATAAGCACGTTTGGTTCTTTCCCAGCGTTTATCACGGTCCATCGCGTAGTAGCGGCCCACGAGAGTGGCGATCTTGCCCACCCCGATCTCCTCAGTCTTCCTTTGCAGCATCGACACATACTCGATCGCTGAGGACGGCGGTGTATCGCGGCCGTCAAGGAAACAATGGATATAGACGCGTTCGAGTCCATGGGCCTTGGCCATGCGCAATAGTGCGTAAAGATGTTCGAGTGACGAATGAACCTGGCCATCGGAAATCAGCCCCATCAAATGCAGGGCCGTATTTCGTTTCTTAACGCCTTCCATCGCGGCGATCAGAACCTCGTTTTTGAAGAACCCGCCGGTGACGATTTCATAGTCAACTCGGGAGACATCCATCCGGACCACGCGGCCGGAACCGATGTTGAGGTGGCCCACCTCGGAGTTGCCCATCACTCCGGCAGGTAGGCCGACTCGCAGGCCGGAAGCCTCGAGCAGCGTATGAGGATACGATTCAGTTAATTCCTCGTAATAAGGTGTTGCGGCGAGGGCAATCGCGTTTCCTTCACGAATAGGCGAATAGCCCCAGCCATCGATGATTATGAGTGCGAGGGGTGTGTTGTTCTTCAAGTCTGCCTTAGAACCAATATGAGTTTTTCGAGAGGAAGTTATGAATGACCGGTACGTCGAGGCGATCGCGATCAGTGCTGATTGAAAACTCCCCCCGCTGCCACTCCCGACTCATGTGCGCCACAAAACCTCGTGTAACCTTCCAAGCTTTCAGCAGAAACCGCTGACTTCAACGTCTCGCTGCGCGGGCTTTCTTCTGGCGGCGGTTCGTCTGCGACGCCGGCGCGATTTGGTAAAACGCAGCGCGACCCGGGTAGCGTGCTGCTCCGCGCAAGTCTTCCTCGATACGCAGGAGTTGATTGTATTTCGCGATCCGATCTGTGCGCGATAAGGAGCCCGTTTTGATCTGGCCGGCGTTGGTCGCGACGGCGAGATCGGCAATAAATGGATCCTCGGTCTCTCCGGAACGGTGTGAGATGACTGCCGTTCGGTTGGATGTTTTTGCCAGTTCGATGCAATCAAGTGTCTCAGTGAGCGTGCCGATCTGGTTCACCTTGATCAGGATCGAGTTTGCCACGCCCCGGTCGATTCCTTTGCGCAGGAATTCAGTATTCGTGACAAAAAGATCATCCCCAACCAACTGCACGCGCTTGCCAAGTTCATCCGTCAAAGTCTTCCAACCGTCCCAATCGTTCTCGGCCATTCCATCCTCAATGGAGACAATTGGGTATTGCTCGGTCCAGCCTTTCCAGTAAGCAACCATGCCATCACTCGACAGCTTTCGCTTGTCGCTCTTCTTAAACACATAAGACTTGCCGTCGAAAAACTCGCTGGCTGCCGGATCGAGAGCCAGCAAGCAATCACTGCCGGCCGTGTATCCCGCCTGCGTTATGGCCTGGAGTATGATTTCGATCGCCTCTTCGTTTGTTCGCAAGTTAGGGGCAAATCCGCCCTCGTCACCGACGCTGGTGGCGTAGCCCTTCTTCTGTAGGACAGATTTAAGTGTATGAAAGACTTCCGCCCCGATTCGGAGAGCCTCGCGAAAAGCAGGTGCGCCAACAGGCACGATCATGAACTCCTGGAAATCCAGATTGTTATCGGCATGAGCCCCGCCATTGATGATGTTCATCATGGGGACTGGAAGAGTTCGCGCGTTGGGTCCGCCGAGATACTTGTAAAGCGGGATCTCGAGATAGGCCGCTGCCGCTCGCGCAGTGGCAAGTGATACGGCTAAGAGTGCATTCGCTCCGAGTTTCGATTTGGTTGGCGTGCCATCGAGGTCAATCAAAGCCTGATCTATTTCGGTTTGGTCGAGCGCGTCCATGCCCTTCAGCTCGGGCGCTATCAAGTTATTTACGTTGCGTACAGCCTTCAAAACACCTTTGCCGCCATAGCGGTTTTTTTCACCATCGCGCAGCTCCACGGCTTCATGCTCTCCCGTTGACGCGCCTGAGGGTACCGCTCCTCGGCCCACTTCACCGCCCACCAGCGTAACTTCCGCTTCCACTGTGGGATTGCCACGCGAATCCAGAATCTCTCGCGCTTGGACCTGATCAATCCAGCTCATTTTTGATGTAGCCCCTGCAAAGTGTGATGTTGTCCGGCTGCGCGAGCATCTGCCGCAGTGGTCGCAGATTCGGATACTTCGTCTTCCTCCGGTATTTCCAGACGCACACGCATCACTCGGCGACGCTCAACTCCTTCAACGCGAAACACAAGGCCGTTGTGGTTCACTACTTCACCTGGTTTCAGCACGTGGCCCGCGGCAGTCATTAAGAACCCGGCGATGGTGGTGTAAGCTTCAGATTCTGGCACTAACAATTTCAGTCTGCGATTCAAGTCCCGGACCGCCAGCGCGCCATCCAGCAGGAACTGCCGTTCGCCCACCGGGGTGATCTGTTCGTTAACTTCTTCGTCGTGTTCGTCAGATATCTCGCCAACAATTTCTTCCAGTAAATCTTCAAGCGTAATAATTCCTTCGAGCCCGCCGTGCTCGTCCACGACGAATCCGAAGTGGGTCTTACCCTTTTGCATCTGCCGCAGAACATCTTCAAGCCGCGCCGTGTCTACCACAAACATCGGCGGCTGCATGACGTCTTCCAGACGAAAGGTTTCGGGATGGAGCAAATCGGGCATCACGTCCTTACTGTGCACGAACCCAATCACGTCATCTATGGATTCACGATAAACCGGAAGACGTGAATAGCGATGCTGCTCAAAGGCTTTGGTAATGTCTTCCAGGGAACAGTCGCTGGAGATCGCCGCAATGGCTGCGCGGGGCACCATGGCTTCACGCACCAGCGTATCCGAAAACTCAAACACCCGGTGAATCAAGCGGCGCTCTTCCGCGCGCAGATGACCGCTGTCCCTGGAAATGTCCACCAACTGCCGCAGCTCAGCTTCGGTATAGCTCGACGCATGTTCCGAAGTTGCCTGCAGGCCCACGAGGCGAACCGTTCGCGCACTGGCCCAGTCGAGAGCACGGATGGGCCATTGAAACACTCGATAAAAAAGCTCCATCGGCAGGGAGACGGCCAAAGCAACTCTCTCGGCCCGCGCCAGACCAATTAGTTTAGGCGCTTGCTCACCCAAAACGATATGCAGCGAAGTGATGATCGAAAAGGCTATTCCAAAAGCCAAGCCGTGTCTGACAGTGTCGGAAAGCCCGGAGAAGGGTCGTTCCAAAATGCGCGCGATTACAGGTTCACCTACCCAGCCCAGCGCGAGCGAGGCTAGAGTTATCCCCAGTTGTGACGCCGAAAGGTAAGCGTTCAGATTGTTAAGGAGTCGTAGTAGTCGGATTGCAGAAGCTTTTCCAGCCGCAGCCAGTGTCTCAATGCGTGAGCGTCGGACACCTACAAACGCAAATTCGGCTGCCACAAAGAAACCATTGGCGGCAACGAGCAACAGCACAGCGCCCAGCTTCAGAGCGAGCATTGCCACACTGGTAGGAGCACTTGCGTCACCAGCGGCGAACATCAGGTTGAAAAGATAACTTGGCGGTTCGGACATTCTTCAAAAGAGGGTGGGGTGCCGACTCGAAATCAACTGTTAACGTGAGGGATTATAGCATGCGGGACGTAGCCCGAGGCATAGCGATACTGGCTCTGCAGATGGTGTCGGTTCTGAATTGCGTGAGGATTACCTGGTTTCCAAGAGAATTTCTTTAATGACCGGCGGCAGCCCCTGCGGCATGAGCGCGAACCGAACGCCGATCGTGCTTGTTGCAGGCCCGTGCGAGAGCTTGTTCGACCCGGGGGTCGATGTCGCATTCCGGTTGCCGACAAACTGCGGCCAGCTCGGAAACGACAAGATATCGAGCGCGCTCGAGCATGCGTTGCTCGCGAAATGAAAGCGGCTTGAGGTGGCTCAAATAGGTCAAATGCTTAAGCACATCAGCAGCTTCGAAGATATCGCCGGTCCGCATCTTCTCCGAGAAATCCTTGAAACGATCTTTCCAATCGTTTGCGGGGGAAGAGAAATCATCGGCTAAGGCCTTCAGCAGCATTTCACATTCGCCCGATGAGATCGGGGACCGGAGGCCAACTTCCGAGGCATTAGAAACCGGGACTAAAACTACGGAATTGTTTGCAGCAAGACGGAGCGTATAGAAAGGAAGTGAAGCAGCGCCTATTTGCTTCTGTTCTATCTGCTCGATGGTCCCGATTCCGTGATTTGGATAAATCACTTTCTGGCCGACTTTGAAGCCCACACCGCACCTCCATCGATGCAAAATCAGACAGCGCCGCACGCGCGGGTCTGGGGGAAACCCTTGAGCGACGCAGCACGCGTCGGGCCCCTAGGTTAGGTAAGTGTCAAAAGTCTAGCAAGCGCTCTTGGAAAGCGTCAAGCTTTTCCACTGACGCCCGCGTTACGTGAAAATTAGAACAAGGAGAGCACCGAAATCAGCTTGACAAGTCACTTTGTTCTAGCAGCGTGAATTACAATCCGCCGCATTCCGAATGCAGCGAGCATCGCCGCGGATTCCCTTAACGCACGGCTATGGAACCATGAATGGCAACGAATAGTTCGTCACGTTCTGGCATGGCTTCAATTCGATTTCAGTCTTAGCGGCTTCAACTTCCTGGCGCAGTTTCGCGCGGGCTTCTGCTTCATCCGGGAGCCGCAGCTTTGAGAGAACATTTGATTCGTTTTCACCGGCGAGTTTTGTAATAGCCCAGTAACGTCCGGGAGGCAGATTATTGAGCGCGAAACTTCCATCAATGGAAACCAGCGACACGAAAAATCGCAACACGTCTTCAGCCTTCTCACGCTCAGCCGGAACCAAATAGACGAATAACCTAGCGGGCAGCTTTTGATTTTCAGCGGACTTGATTTGTCCGTTTAGTGAGGCTGCGCCTTCGGCGAGGGTGATGGTCAGGCCCGAGACTCGTGCTCCTGATTTCATTGTGGTCCAATTGCGCGCCGCATCAGTTGGCCGATTCGCAAGCGTCGTCCTGGCACCAGGCGCTATCGAAGATGGCAATGAGATCGATTGCAGATACCAGTACTTTGCAAAGGAGCGAGTGTTGAAGCGGTACTGCCCGGCCGCTAGATTGCGCAGTATGAAATCGCCTTGCTTATCGGGAATGGTTGGTGTTCCCAGGGACCAGAGGAATTGCGGCTTATCTTTGGCGGCATTCTTCTCATTGTGCCAAGGGGTGACGAGAGTCTCTCCAAACAACGGTCGGCGCTTACCCTTGCACTCTGTTACTTTTGATTCCTCCAGCGCCACCCGTCCGCTTATTGAGCCAAGTGCTTTCGTAGTCAATTCGATACCGGACACGTCTGCTCCTCTAACTTTAATTCGACGCGGCTCTGAGATAGCCATGTCTCCTCCCGGGAAAAACGTTTCCGCAGTTAGATCGTAATCTCCGTCAGCGATCCCTGAGATGTCAAATCCCCGGTTACCCTGAGGTTGGTACGAGAATTTGGTCCATTGGGAGGCTCCGTTCACGGTCGAAGTTAATCGAATATTGAAGCCATTAGGTATCGCGGTAGCGTTTGCATCATTTGCGAACCCGCCAATTACGTGGCCCGGCTCTCCGCGATAACGAATGTCGACATTGGTGGTCTCTTCACCGGCGCGTACGCTGATTCTCCGGCGTTGTCGCGCGTTGAAGAGGGCGCATATGTCGGCGCGTGAGATTCATATTCGGCAACATTGAAATCCGAAAAATTTCCGTGGCCTCCCGCCGATACAATGTAGGTTCCCGTGGCCAGCCCGTAGATTCGATAAACTCCACGATCATCAGTGGGCTGCTCTCTGAAGGAAATTCCATAGCGCGGCGGTTGACCGTTGCCGTCGCGCAACATATATGCGAACACGCGCACGGCAACGACCGGCTCGCCGGCGGAAGTTGTTACCGTACCCGTAATTACTCCACCTCTGATTAACTCGAGTTTCACCGAGTCGCCCACTCGGTGGTAGGGTGCTTGGGTGCTGTCGGGGTCTCGTGGCGCTGCAGTGTACGCGGGTACAGCAGCCGAAATCTGGTAAGCCACCGGCTCCAAACCACCGACTTGAAAGTTTCCTTCGCCGTCACTCGCTGTGACGTTGCCTGGTCCGGCAACGCCAAAGGCACGAACAAAAACTGCTGCGTTCGCCAGCGGCTGGCCGGATTCGTTCACCACCCGGCCGGTAATCGAACCACTCTTAGGTGTATCGGTACGATCATCTGAAGTCTGCGTTGCTTGCGCCAAACCGCAAGTCCAACTCGCGACAATAATGATCACCAGCGCGAGAGAACTAATCCAGACGTTTTCGTAACTACTCAAGTCAGATTCTCCTGTGCAATCTCCAGGGCCGTCAGCCTCCCAGTCACTCAAGGCTTCGAACCGGGCATAGGATTAAGATCGAGCGTAATCGTTACTTCCGTGACAACGGCGTCAACAACGTTCACCTGCTGCCTGGCGAATTGGTTGCGGGCTCCAGGAATGTATCCGTGAATTTGAAGCCAGTATGTTCCGGCAGGCATTCCTTCGACGGCGAAGTGTCCGCGAGCGTCAACTTCTGCTGCTCTCAGGCCTACGGTTTCACCGACCCTGGTTAGTTGAGCCATCAGGCGCGAGCCGGGCGTCGAGGTGCCATTCACAAATATCACCTCGCCTCGAATCACTCCAGTTCCGTGGCCAACGAAAACTCTGAGACCATTCGTCTCCTCATGGGCCTTCAGTTCAATCCCCTGAGACGCTCGGACTCCTTCTCGCTCCGTGTGCAGGACGACGAAATCCTTCACCGGTTGATGATCCGAGCTGAGAGTGTTTACGGTAGCCACTCCCGGTGGCAACCCAGTCAGACGAAAACTCCCGTCAGGATTAATTGCAGTTGCACGCCATGTGGAAATTCGGGCGGTCCTCCTTGCACATAAACGTTGAGTCGCAACCGATACAGTCTGGCAAGGAGGGCCTTGTCATTCGAACCCTCAAGCACGACGACTCCAGTCAAGCTGGCACCTTTTGACGTCTTGATGATTAGATTTTCGACATCGCGATCAACGACTTCGAAGAGGACAGGATCGGCGAAGCGATCGTTTTCTCCTTGTGGCGCAATAACAAGGCTATACGGACCTGGCGGCAGACCTTCAATTTTGAATTCGCCACGGCTGGACGAAAGCGAACGAACCGGCAGATAGCCCTAGTCGCGGTTCTCCATCCGAGATGCTACGCCCAGCCTCACATTCGCTAGTGGTTGTTCTGTCCTGCCGTCGATAATCCGCCCACTCGCTGTATGTCCTTCCAGAATGCTACCAACAGTGATGTCAATGCCGGAAGTTTCGCCGCCTTCGAGTACTTCAACGATTGCCGCCTGCGAAGAATCAGCGGCGTCGGGATGGAAGGTCTGCCTATAAGGGCGGCGGGGTCGACCGCCCCCAAGAGCACCCAGACGAACGTCTTGTCCAACTGCTACCTTATAGCGACCTGCGGGCAGGCCGAAAATTCTATAAACGCCTCGATCGTCGGTTCGGAAATTAAGTATCTGCGACCGCACATTCTGACTATTTGAATCAACAGCAATTAGATTCAACCGTTCTTCAACAACCGGTCTTCCCTCCGCGTCTAAAATTTTCCCGGTAATTACCCCGGCTTTAACCAGCGTAAAATCGATCCCGACCACATTTTCGCCCTCTGTTAGAACCACGAGTTTTCCTTCGTGGCCGGACCTGTCATCTGCGGGATGACAAATGTAGGGGCAATGGGTGCAGCTTGATATTGTCCGGCAGGAACGTTGCTGATCCGATAGTTGCCCTCCAGGTCTGTTGTGCCTATTAGCGCAGGCCGCCGCTGATCAGATTCGGAGCGGCGCAAGGCCACACCAATCCCCGGGACGCCTTTGCCTCGAAGCGTTACGCGTCCGGAAACCGCTCCGTTAGCCACTTTCTGGTTCGCAATCGTTTGAGACTGCGAGGAAGACAGGAATCCCAAGCAAGCCAGGAGCGCCGTTAATAGTCGAAGCGTGGGAGTAGTCATAGGACTCAGATTGACCGGCAAGCTAGCGAGGTGCGGAGATAATAGCTGATTCAGAGAACGTTGTCTCGCCAAAACAGATTCGGTTTGTCAGCGTGAGCCCATCCTGCTAGGATCGAAACCGGAGAATTAATTGTTCCCTAAAGCAAGATTCGTTGATGTTTTCCTGGACTACACATCTCTCGAAGTTGGTTCCGCAAATTAATTCGTCATGGCACTTCTGAAGATCACCGATGCAAGCGGCCGTCAGTGGCAGTATAGCTTCTTGCCAGGGGCGGCTTGCACCATCGGCCGCGCGCCTGATAACGCGGTAGTAATTGATGACCCGCGCGCTTCGCGCTACCACGCACACATCAAATCGGCAGATGAAGGGTCGTTCACGATTGTGGACGGAGCCCTGATCAATGGACAGCTTCGCCGCAGCGCAAACAAGGTCTTTATCAATGGTGAGGCTCGTTACGAACATCAATTAAAGAATGGTGATCGGGTAACAATTGGGGCCAGCACTCTGCGCTTTGAACAAACGGTAGAAGAACGCACCAGCGAAGTACGTTACGATGACAAACCTCTCGGGCACACGCAGTTACTGATCTCCGCCAGTGATGTAATGACCACGGTGCTTCATTCGACCACTGGCGAAGTGCCCACCGCATCTCCCGCGCGGGACAAGGTGCTCGAGGCGCTGCAGCGGAAAGCCAATATTCTTAGTGCACTCTACGAAATGAGCAAGACATTGGGCTCGGTTTTCGACCTCGACGCAATCTTCGCAAAGGCCACGGACATTATCTTCCGATCAACGCCAGCCGACCGCGTGGTGGCCCTGCTTGCCGAAGGCAGCGGCACCGGCAACCTTGAGGACGTGAAGCTAAACCCGATTGCCATGCGCGCTCGTGATCAGAAACTCGACGACCACGCGCGCAAACTGAGCATCGGACGGACTATTACTAGGAAGGTAATGAAGGACCGGGTGGCCCTGCTTTCGCAGGATGCGGCCTCAGACGAGGAATTCGCAGGGGTTGATTCAATAGTCTCGCAGGGAGTGCGTTCCACGATTTGCGCGCCGTTGGTAGCCGAGTCGCGAGTCCATGGCGCACTTTATGCCGACCGGCTGGATCCTTTTGCTGCTTTCAAGCCGGACGATCTCGAGTTGATTAGTGCCGTGGCCGCGCAGACGGCGATTGCTGTTGAAAATGCTCGGGCGCACGAACGTCTGGCGCGCGAGGAAGTCGCACGAGCGAACTACAGCCGCTTTCTTCCAGAGTATGTCGTCAAGCAGATGCTTGATAATCCCGAATCGTTCAAACTCGGTGGTGTTAACCAAACTATTACGGTGCTCTTTGCCGACATTCGCGGATTCACGCGCCTCTCCGAGCACGCCCCTCCGGAAAAAATTGTGGGTCTGCTTAACAGGTACTTTTCTGCCATGACCGACATAATTTTCGCGCACGGCGGCACCCTTGATAAGTATCTCGGCGACGGACTAATGGCTCTCTTTGGGGCGCCCACGACAACTCCCGAAGATGCGTCTAACGCCTTGAACGCAGCGGTGGCAATGCAGCGTAGAATCCTCGGCATCAATCAGGAATTGCGCGCCGAAGGGCTGGCCGAAATCGGAGTTGGCATCGGCATGCACACCGGCGAGGTGACCGTTGGTTACATAGGTTCTGAACGACGTTCTGAGTACACGGCTATTGGTGACGCGGTGAACACGGCGGCGCGGCTAGAGTCGAATGCGAGGGGGGGAGAGATTTTGATCAGCGAGGTGACGTCGAAGGCAGCAGGCAATCGTTACAAGCTCAAAGAGCGCGAGCCCATTACGGTGAAGAACCGCGAGCAGCCTGTGCCTTTGTTTGAAGTTGACTGGCAGCGTGCCAGCGGCGCCCTCTAAACGTGCGAGTAATCGTCTCATGACCATTTCTCTTTGAATCGTTATGTCCTTCATGAGCAAGACCAGTTCGTTTATTGGTCTAAGCGCGCTGCGCGATCGGGTATCTGATTCGATGGCGATCGACATGGGATCTGCAAGCACGATCATTGCTGTGCGCGGACGCGGTGTTGTCATAGACGAACCTTCCGTGGTGGCAGTCGATAAGCTTTCTGGTGAAGTAATTGCGGTTGGGAATGAAGCGCAGAAGATGCAGGGACGCGAAGCCCGCGATGTGGCGGTGATTGCCCCGTTGATAGATGGTGTGGTAGCCGACTTTGAACGAACGCGCGTCATGCTGGATCACTTTGTGCAGGAAGCACGAAGCGGGACATCGCATTTCAGTCGGCGGGCAATCATGAGTGTGCTTTCGGGAGTCACCCAGGTTGAACAGCGCGCGCTGCTGAGCGCCGCGGAAGAAGCGCGTATCGGACGGGTGTACATGATTGAGGAAGGTCTGGCTGCCGCAATTGGAGCGGGTGTGGCCGTCGACGACCTTCATGCATCGGCAGTGGTAGACATTGGCGCCGGCACCACAAACATCGCGGTGATCGTGAATGGAGCAATCATAGCCTCGCGAGCAGAACGAATCGGTAGCTCCGACATCGACGCAGCGATTAGGGATCGACTGCGTCGGCACCGAGGACTCACGATAGGAATTCCCACAGCCGAGCGACTCAAGCTGGAACTGAGTTCTGCTATTGAGCCGAAAGACCCGACTCGAAAGATGGAAGTACGCGGACGTGACGTGCAGACAGGAAGTCCGGGTGCCGTGAATGTCAGCGTGGCTGAGGTTAACGCGGTAACGTTGCCGATTATTCGGCGCATAGCCGACGAGGTACGCTCTACGCTCACCGAGTTGCCCGCTGAGGTTGCCGGCGACATCTACGACCGTGGGTTAATCCTTACGGGCGGCGGAGCTCAGTTGGAAGGACTCGCCCAATACCTGCAAAAGGAAGTCGGTCTTTCCGTCTTAATCGCCGACGACCCGCGGTTTGCCATCGTAAGAGGGCTATCACAGATGTTTGACGAACCGCTGCTGCTGCGTCGAGTGGCGCGGACCGAACCGCAGCCGCTGTTCGCCGCTGAAATTACTGTCTTCGAGAGCTGGTCGGACCTCGATCCCACAAGGCGATGAGGCGCACTTTGTAATTTGCAGACTGATGATCGAGAGTTATGAGCCTCGCCGGGTTCTTTAAAAAGAGCATCACCGTTGCCAAAGTGTATGGGATTCCTGTGCGCATCGATTATCGCTGGTTTGCAGTAGTGGCTCTTAGCGTGTGGTTGATTTCCAGTAACCTCCAGGGCAACGTAATCCAACTTGGCAACGTGCGTTTGCCTCCCCTTGCTCCGGCCACCGCCTGGTTGCTCGGAGTCATCACCACTGCCGGACTTTTTCTCTCCGTATTTGGGCACGAGTTATCTCATGCGCTTATGGCCCGCGCCGAAGGCATCGACATTGACGAGATCGTGCTTCATCCCTTCGGCGGGTTGGCCCGAATGCGAAGCGCGCCCGAGAATCCACGAGCCGAGTTTCGCATAGCAGTCGCTGGTCCGGCAGCGAGCTTTCTTTTTGCCGTACTCGCTTTTGCAGGCGCCAAGATCGCTGATTCGGGAGGATACATCACCACCGCAGTCGTGTTTTTTCTGATCGCCGGAGGGAATCTTCTGCTGGCGGTTTTTAATCTGTTTCCGGGTTACCCGCTGGATGGTGGGCGCGTCTTGCGAGCAATTCTTTGGCGGCGAAGCGGCAACATAACAGAGGCGACACGGCTTTCAGGGATTTGCGGAATTCTCATTGGCGGCACGCTCATTCTGTTCGGGATTTACATTATGATCGCTCCCAATTGGAGACCCTCCCAACCTTACTTCATGGGAGTTTGGTCAATTCTGGTGGGCCTGTTCTTGCTGGATACCGCCGCCAAGCTCGTGAAGAGCGCGCAAGACGCCAGGGTGGTTACGGTGGGAGACGCGATGTCTCCGGCCATTGCGATTGCCCCGGAACTCACCATCACCCAGCTGATCGATGATTTTCTTCCCCTTCATCGGCAGACAAGTTTTCCCGTGGCCCTGGACCATCAGCTGCACGGAATTCTCACACTTGAAGATCTGAAGTCGCTTCCGCGGGAGCGCTGGCGCCTAACGCACGCACGGGATGTCATGCGTCCCATTGCCCCGAGGTTTTTTGTAGAACCCTCGACCTCGCTCGACTACGCCCGGGAATTGATGAAGAGAAACGGCGTTGGCTCGCTTGCGGTCATCAATAACCACGGCAAACTGGTAGGATTTCTACAGAGCGGAAAACTGCGACCGCGCGCGACGAGGAAAAAAGGAAAAGGCCCAGGGACGTTGTAGGGAGACGTCAGTCAGACGCTTCCGCTACGCCGTCCGGCAATGGCAAAGAAATCTTCTTCTTATCTCCAGACAACAAATTGGTGGCGGTGGAGGTGAATGCGACGGAATCTACTCTAAGAGATCGCGTAACAAAGCACAGCGAAGAATAAGAGTCGTTCATTACCAACGACGGGCGGGTCAAAATCTTAGACTTCGGACTGGCGAAGCTCATAGAGCCCTACGACACAGAGGTACAGACGGATGTGCCGACGCGCCGAGCCAACACCGATCCAGGCGCGGTGATGGGGACGGTTGGCTACATGTCGCCGGAGCAGGTCAGAGGTCAGAGGGTAGATCATCGTTCGGACATTTTCTCATTGGGTGTGATTCTTTACGAGATGCTTGCGGGTAAGCGTGCCTTTCGCGGTGACTCGACGATTGAGACACTCAATGCGATTCTGAAGGAAGACCCGCCGGAACTGTCTGAATCGAACAGCCAGATCAATCCCGCGCTTGAGCGCGTCGTGATGCACTGTTTGGAAAAGAGTCCGGAGCAGAGGTTTCAATCGGCGAGAGATGTGGCCTTTGCTCTGGAAGCTTTGAGCGGATTGTCTTCGAACCGCACGATGACAGCCGCTTTGCCTCTGATGGCGGGGCGGACTAAGAATCGTGAGCGGCTGGCGTGGATACTCGTGGGCGTCTGCTTGCTTGGGCTGCTGGCGGCGCTGCCTTTCGCTATTACCTATTTGCGCCGTGCTCCAGTAGTTGAGCGCGTGCTCAGGTTTTCGCTGTTGCCGCCTGAGAAGGCGACCATGGGAGCAGTACCGGCCATGGCCCTTTCACCCGACGGTAGCCGCCTGGCCTTCGTCGCCTCTTTTGAAGGCCAGAATCTTCTCTGGGTCCGCTCTCTTGATTCACTCTCGGCACATGCGCTCCCCGGAACCGAGAGCGTTACTGCCTTTCCTTTTTGGTCCCCCGATAGTCGCTTCATCGGATTTTTCGCCGGAGGCAAGCTCAAAAAGATTGACGCGTCAGGCGGGCCTCCACAAACTCTGTGCGATGTGGGGGCGGCGAGTCGCGGCGGGACATGGAATCGCGACGGGGTGATTGTCTTCGCAGCCGATGGTCTCGTTCCTCTTTATCGGGTCTCGGCGGCGGGCGGCGAGCCGATACCCGTGACGGCGCTCGATCAATCGCGTTTCGAGACCTCTCATCGCTGGCCATTCTTCCTGCCTGACGGTCGCCACTTCCTATTTTTTGTGTGCAGCAACCAAACTGAAAGTGGAGGGATATACGCGGCTCGCTCGATACGAAAGAAACAAAGCTATTGCTTCCCACGACTTTAAACGCGGCATACGCGCCTCCAGGCTTTCTGCTCTTCTTGCGGAATGAGACGCTGATGGCCCAGCGGTTCGACGCCGATGAGCTTCAACTCACCGGCGAACCATTTCCCGTCGCCGAACACGTGGCATATGAGCTAGGGCTTGGGCGCGGAGCCTTTTCCGTCTCAGAAAACGGCGTGCTGGCCTATCGCACCGGTAGCGGCCAAATTGACCAGCCCCTCTGGTTTGATCGCGGAGGCAAACAGATTGGATCGCTCGGCGCGGCTGGTATTTACTTGACTCTTGCGCTGTCACCAGATGAAAGGCGAGTTGCGGTTGACCGTACAGATCCCCAGACGGGGACAAACGACGTCTGGCTGTTCGACTTGTTGAGCGGCATCCCTTCGCGATTCACGACCGATCCGGCGGTCGACACGAATCCGCTTTGGTCGCCTGATGGAAGCCGCATCGTCTTCGCCTCAAGCCGCGAAGGCGTTTGGAATCTTTATCAAAAGATTGCGAGCGGCGTCGGGAATGAGGAAGTGCTCCTCAAGTCAGGTGAGAGGAAAGTACCCGACGACTGGTCTTCGGATGGACAGTTCATTGTCTATCAAACACACAACCCGAAAACAAAATGGGATTTGTGGGTGTTACCAATGCCCGGGGACCGGCAGCCGTTTCCGTTTCTGCAAACGGAGTTCAACGAACAGCAGGCTCAATTCTCTCCTGACGGAAAATGGATAGCCTATACTTCGGATGAGTCAGGAGCGCCAGAGGTCTACGTCCAGACATTCCCGGCCTCCGGTGGCAAGTGGCGGGTCTCGACGGGCGGCGGAAACCAGCCGCAATGGAGGCGCGATGGCAAAGAGCTTTTCTACATCGCCGCCGATAGGAAACTCATGGCGGTGGACGTAAAGCTGGGAGCCACATTCGAGGCGGGTGTTCCTAAGACGCTCTTCAGCACGCGCGTCCTTACTTTGACAGAGTTCAGGAATCACTACGCGGTCACTGCCGACGGGCAGCGCTTTCTCATTAACTCAATGATTGAAGAAATAAGCGCCACCCCAATCAGCGTGGTGGTGAACTGGACCGCGGATTTGAAGCACTAACGTGGGGTGGGAGGGAATCCAACACCTCTCTCACAATTTCGCGTTAAGCTGGCTGAGTCGAACGGTTTTTGTATGAAGTTGAGTTTCTCGTCTGGCAGGCTGTTGAAAAAGGAAGACATGCGCACCGATCCACGAACCCACACGAAATAAACACTAATTCGCTCGCCTGATTTCGTGAGATTTCGGGGATCGGGCCCTCGTCGTAGTTCTTCACGAACCTCCCAGAGAAAGAGACGGCTGCAACTATCCATTTTTCAGCAGCCTGCTAGTCTAGTGTCCTGTCTCTAAAGTTCTTGAAACAAATAGCAAGTTGCTTGCTCTATAGTCCCGTAGTGACCCGATGTTTATAGAACCTTGGTACCAAAGGGATTTCGGAAGCTCAACGGAGCGAAATATGTTGCTTGCGACACACATCGGCTAGAACATTTCGCTTCCTCTGGAGCGGGCACTATGTCTTAGGCCCACTGTCTATAAACATTCGGTCCCTACGGGACTGGTTTGTGTGTTAACAAGTCTTACCCGCAAAAACAAACTGATTCAGAACCCGAATGACAAGTGCCGAGCAGCAAAGTCTTGTTCCTGGTCTCGATGGATTTGTCGGTGAACTTTGGAGACAGGACACTAGACCGCCGTAAAATCTCGCGTCAAATAGGCTCAGAAGTTGGCGAGTCAAACGCGACGGCTTTGCCGCTTGATGTGAGGCGCGGTTGTCCCCAGGTACTCCGCGTCGTATTCCGGCTTGGAGCCCGATCTGTACATCGAACAAGGGCTCGCCTGGAGAATCATAACCTCATGCGGCGCACGAGGTTAGTAAAGCGAGAGTCTGCGCGCAAACTGTCGAGCGCCGGGTCTGCTTTCACGCCGACTAATTGAAAGTGCCGCTCATCGAAAGCTTTCTCTAAACATGTGAAGGCCCGTTCTTTTTCACCGAGGATGCCAAATACCTGAGCCATCAAATATGGTGTGGCTGGACACTCTTTCTCTATTTCCTGGACTATCCTCGTCGCCCTGGCGCGTTTACCCCATGCTGCATAGGAGCGAGCGAGCAACGCCTTGATACTGGCTTTGACATCCGCGTTCTCCCCAAAAGTCTCCAACACGGTTCTGTATTCAGCAATGGCTTTCTCATAATGCCCCTTTTGCTCGTAGGCGTGACCCAGCATGCTGCGCGCTGGCATGAAGTTCGGTTCCATCTCGATTACTTTTTGAAATGCTTCTACCGCCTCATCGTAACTGCGCGCAAGGTATGATGTCAGTCCTGGTGTCATGTTCATCAGCAGCGAGAGCGGATCTAATTCCCGCGCGCAGTCAGCTTCTAGCAACGCTTCGCTGTGCCTCCCCATATTCGCCAAATAGATTGCAAACCAGTGGTGAGCTTCGGCGTAATTGGGCGTCAAGTCGATGGCCTGCAGGAACTCCTCTTCAGCGCCCCGCCAGTCCCAGTTGTAAAGGAACTTAAAGAACCCAAGCGAAGCATGGGCTTCGCCAAGCGTCTGGTCCAACTCCAGAGCTCGCATGAATGTTTCACTTGCTTCCGTCGATTTCGCCAGATACGTGTAGCAGTCGCCTAACCCCGCGTAAGCCAGCGCGTAGTTGATGTCTTGTTCAATCGCTCGTCGAAAGTATTCGATTCCCTTTTGCACTCCTTCTGGCGTCAACTTATGGAAGTAGTATCGGCCCTTCAAATAATTCTGGTAGGCCGCGCCGTTATCCGTGTAGTGTTTGCGCAAACGCTGCTGCTCTTCGCCCCTCAAACGCAAGCGCAGATTTTCCGCGATCTCGCGCGCCACCGTCTCTGGTAGAGAAC
>JACDCK010000169.1 GCA_013817595.1 Pyrinomonadaceae bacterium
GGCAAAGCCCGCCAAATCGCCAATCACTCCCCCGCCCAAAGCCACAACCGCGTCAGTTCGCTCAAGTCCGGTCTCGCTGAGAAAAAGAAGCGCCTTCTGGACGGTGGCCAGTGTCTTGTGCTGCTCTCCGTCACCCATCAACCAGTGAGAAACCACATACTGTGCGGCACGTAAGCTCTTAAGCGTTTGCGCGCCGTATAAACTGAAAACTTTCTGGTTTGAGATAACGGCAACGCGGCGGGCTCGATGAGGCAAACAACTATGAATCTCGTCGCCTAATTCCGGCAGAGTTCTACGCCCGATTTTGATCTCGTATCGGTGCTTTGCGGCGGCCAACCGCACATTAAGTCGCTGCAAGTTTTCAAACTCCTGATGTGTGCTACTCGTCAAGGGTTTCAAGTTGTAAGTGGTCCAATGGAGAGAATACACGGAATTGAGTCGGAAGGCTCCCACAAAAGCGAATGGGCGCGACATACGTGGGAGTGCGTCGCGCCCATCCATATTCGTGGTCACTGTCCTCACCCCAGCAACCACTTGAGACGGAGGATTCACCAACCGTCTCTCTTGCCCACAATATACATCGCAACGCTTATGCCGTGCAAGAGATCATTTTCTAAAACTGCTGGTTCTTTTGGTTTTATTTGGAACCGGTCGAAGCGGCTTAGCGGCTAACGGGCCCAAGCGAATTCCAAGTCCCAAAAGGATGAAAATTTTTCAGCAGTTGCTGTGTGGAACTTGAATTGACTAAGGCTACCTTGCACCAAGCGTTTGCTGAATCACTATCGCAAGATTTCTTGCATACACTTCTATCATCGCCTGGTTGTAACCTTCAATCATCACTCGAGCGAGAGGTTCGGTGCCCGAGTAACGCAATAGCAGCCTGCCGCCGTCGCCGAGCTGGGACTCGGTTTCCTGCACCAGTTTCTGGATTTGGTCCACCTCTACGAAGGGTCGCTTTTCCCTGACCTCTACATTCATCAGCACCTGGGGATAGCGTTGGAATCCTTCGGTTAAATCATGCAGCAGCTTTCCTTCGTCGCGCACCGCCCGCAGTAGGCACAGCGTTGTTATTAAACCGTCCCCGGCCAGACTTAAGTGCGGGAAAATGATGTGACCCGACTGTTCACCACCAAGGCCCGCTCCCGACCGCATCAGTTCCTCTAGCACATACTTATCGCCCACATCCGTACGCAATAATTGCAACCCTCTGGAGCGCAAGGCGATTTCCAGACCGATGTTGCTCATTACCGTGGCGACCACCAAACCATTACTCAACTGACCGCGGTCATGCATGTATTTACCCAATGCCCACAACGTGGCGTCGCCATCTACAAATCGGCCTTTGGCGTCGACAAAAAGAGAGCGGTCTGCATCGCCGTCAAAGGCAACACCGATATCAGCACCGGCGGCGATAACCTTCTGCTGGAGCGCTTCAATGTGGAGCGACCCGCAATCACGATTGATGTTGCGACCGTCAGGCTTGTCATTGATGGCCACAACGCTCGCTCCCAACCGCTCGAACAGATGCGGGGCAAGTCCTGAAGCGGCGCCGTTTGCCGCGTCGACTACTATGATTTGATTATTAAGTGATAGTCCCTGAGCGATTTCGTGCTGAAGGAAATCCAGATAGCGAGATCGTAAGGCAGACTCCAGGTCTTCGCCTTGTGGTCGGATTTCGACGGCAGGTGCGGGCGATTTCTTTTCAGTTCTCGCCAGGATGTCGGCTTCGATAAGACGTTCCGTCTCGTCGTCCAACTTCCGGCCCGAGGGGGCAAATATCTTAAAGCCGTTGTCTTGATAGCCATTGTGGGACGCACTGATCACCACCCCCGCATCCGCCGGGAGTGTGCGCGCAAGGAAGGCGACGCCGGGCGTGGTAATCACTCCGGCGGACTTGCATTCAGCACCGGCTTCAAGTGCACCGTCGATTAAGGATCGTTCTAACCACCCACTCGATTCCCGCGTATCTCGCCCGACTATTATTACGGGGACGCGGCCCAGCCTTTGCCGAAGCTGGAGGGTCAACGATTTTCCCACGGTTCGGAGTGTCTCAGCATCCAGCGGAAAACGGCCCGCCTCACCGCGCACACCATCAGTGCCAAAGAGTCTTCTTCTCGGAGTGGACATTGTATCGTCTCGCGTAGGACTACCTGACTAAGGAGAATTGTGAAGGCTTGACCGACAGCAACTTGACCCGGTCCTTAACGGCGGGTGGGAGTTCCAGACCGGCCACACTTCCACCAGTAGTTGAAATAGCGACTACCACTTTCACATCCTCAGGACGCAACTCGGAAAGCACAGACGCCGGCCCTGCCAAAGTAACTTCCGCGGTTGCAGGCCGGACCTCAACACCGCTGATAGATCGAGCTGCAACGCCGCTGAAACTCTTCTCGGTCCGCTTTTCTCCCACCTCGACCGCGAGATCCACCAAAGGATCCAGTACTTCAATCTTCTGATCTGAGATGTCAATCGCAACCCGAGAAACTGTAAAGCTTTCACTTCTACCGGAGAGGGAAATGGTTTCAGTCGGCGCTTTCTGCAGCGCCGCAATTCTGCTCTCCGGTCCCCGAACTCTCACGGTCGTCTGGGCCGGACTAATTCCGTAGACCTCGTAGCCGTCTGCCGGTTTGCCTTCCGTCTTCACCTCAACCGGGACTTGGCGTTCCATCCGCGGCTCCAGGCGAACAGGAATTGTGCTCGGCTGAAAGGATTCAATCTTCACCCCATCGGGAAGCTGCATGGTCACGCGATCGAGCGAAAGCCTAATTACTCGCTCGCCTGCCAGATGGTCGCTGACATCGACTGTGGCCACCAGATCGAGGGGGCTGAGACTTTGGAGATTCGGCCGGCTGCCTCTCAGCACGACCTCCACGGTCTTCGGGGGATCATTACTAATATCGAGATTGCTGGGCTTGATCAGATTGAGCTGCACTCCGGTGCGAATAGTCAAAGGCTGGTTTTGGCCCGTTACTGCAAACCACAGGATGAGCGTAATCGTTAGGGCCAACAGCTTAAGGCTCCAGTCCTCGAGGAATATCTTGCGCGCTCCGCGCTCAAACGCCGTCGGCGCACGCGGAACCTCAACCACATCTGTCTCATCAACATCCTGAAAAGCCATAAGAATATTTTTGATTTTTGATTGCTGATTTTAGATTTAGATTTTAGACATTGGGGATACTCCACTCAATCGCAAATCGCAAATCGCAAAATCTAAAATCAGATGGGCGCCACTTCTTCAGTTTCCGCTTCTGGTTCGAGCTTTTCTGGCTCTTTCTCCTTTTCGCGCTTCGGCGCCACCTCGAGTGCTTGAAAGATAGCAGCGCGGAGTTTGGTGGCGTCGAGTCCACGCTTTATTTGACCACCCTTAATAAAGGAGATTAGTCCCGTTTCTTCTGAGACTACCACCGCGACGGCGTCAGTATCTTCGGTAACGCCGATCGCCGCGCGGTGCCGCGTGCCCAGATCTCTCGAGAGACGCGGGTTCAAAGTTAGTGGCAGAAAGCACGAAGCGGCGGCGATGCGGTGGCGTCGCACCACAACGGCGCCGTCGTGAAGAGGCGAAGCGGGATTAAAAATACTGACCAGCAAGTCATAACTCAGATCGGCATCCAGCTTGACGCCGCCTTCGGTCACATTCCTCAATCCTAATTTGCGCTCGATCACAATTAAGGCGCCGGTCTTTGTGGAAGCCAGCGTCGTCGCGGCGAGAACGATCTCGTCATACACACCTTCGCCAAACTGGCCCTGATAATGCCGGGTGAAAGGCATGCGGAACCGATTGCCAAAAGAGATGAGGGCCTGCCTGATTTCTGATTGGAAGAGGACGATGATTGCTACGCCGATGTAGAGCAGACCACCTCGCAGGATGAACTCAAGGGTCGCTAATTCCTGTTTTGCGGCGAGCCAGTAAAGGAGGGCGAAAGCTCCGATTCCCGCAGCCATGGGAGCGGCACGGGTTCCACGCACCAGTTTCAAAACTGCATACACGACCAAGAAGACAACGATGATATCCGCGATGTTACGCGGCTCACCGAGCCTTCCGAGGTACTCCGTGTATGGCAGTAGTAACAACATCTCTTGTTTTCAAACTCTGGGCTTGCGATTTGCGATTCAGACGCGGCAATTTAGTTTCACCAAACCGTAATCGAAGGCGGGGTTCCCAGCGGGGCAGCCCTGCTGGGGTGCAGGCAAATCCCCTTGTCCCTGTCAGCCAATGTGCTGCGGCACCACGTCGTGCTCGCTACTCTGGCTCTGGCGCGCAGCCTCCAGAAAAATCATCTCAACTTTTGGTTCTGCTCGCCTGATCAAATCCTCAACCTCTTCAATTGTCTGGACAATGTCGCCGGTAACCAGATCATCCCGCAGATTCACATGCGCGTTGATCAAAATCTGTTTAGGAGCCAGGTGCATCGTCAGTAGTTCAACCACCTTAACAACGTTGGGATGACTCTCAATCGCTTGCTTGATAGCAGCAACATTCTTAAGATTTGCAGCCTCACCCAGCAACAAACCGCGTGACGATCTGGCCAGGACAAACGCCACCACGGCCAGGACTAAGCCAATCACAATCGACGCCAGTCCATCCCAGTAGGCGCCATCACCCGGACCGGTGTGCTGGTCCGTGAGATAGATTCCCACCCCCGCGATCACAATTCCGAGTAAGGCCGCCGAATCTTCGAAGATTACGGTCTTCGCTGTTGGATCTTTCGATTCGCGAAGATATGCAAAGAACGTCAGGCCCTCGTGGTGCGCCTCTTTTACTTCCTGATAAATTGCCAGGCAGATTGAACCGGCTTCCAGCACAAACGAGATGGCCAGCACCCAATGAGCCCACTTCAAGTTTTCCGGAGGATGGGGATGGCTCAGCTTTACGACGCCTTCGTAAATCGCATAAGTCGCGCCAACTCCGAAAATGAATATCGCTGCGATGAACGACCAGAAAAAGCGCTCTTTCCCGTAACCGAATGGGTGTTTCTCAGAAGCCGGACGCTTATAAAACCTCAGACCTAGTAGGAGGAACACCTGATTCGTAGTATCTGCAAAGGAGTGCAGCGCTTCAGCCATCATGCCGGATGAGCCGGTCATAACAGCCGCGATAAACTTCAGGACTGTGATAATCCCATTGGCAAAGAGCGCGCCGAGCACTGCCAGCATCGACAGATTCCTTCAACCTGAAATGAAAGCTCCGCTTGGATTATCGCGAAAAACAGCGCTTGTGGCAATGGGCATTGACTCATCAAAAAATCTACGCGAAATTGGCCAGCCAACAATTTAGTAGGACCAATCACGGCGGGGCGGGGCCCGCCTCACATCCGGCGGCACAGTCCCTGCGATGGATTCGCCAACCTTTCAAGTTGAAAGGGATTGCGTTTCGCACACGCCAAAGGACTCGTGAGGGGGCCTGCTAAAATCGTGGCAAATCCTACTCGCGTTAAATCCGGCTCGCCCGCAAATTTGATGATGCGGGATTCTAGCGGCGGTGTGCGGCGAGATTACACTAGCGCTTCAAACCCGCAGTCCAGTTCACCACGACGCTGATCGGGGTGGCGCTTGTTTCTTCAATCGTTGAGTTAATGAGAAAGCGCTGCCCGTCGGCAGTGACCGCGTAGTGATTCCTGAACTCTGTCAAAGTCATGACGCGCGCTCCAAAGAGCGTCTTGGGAACACCCGCCTCGAATGTGGCTCCCAGCTTTACATCCACCGCCATGAGCTTCCTATCGGCGGCAATGTAGAAAAGCTCACGGCCGTCGCGCCTCCACTTCGGCTGGCTTCCGCCGCCCGTCGAGACCCGCCACCTGCCACCAGAGGCCGGGAATGTCTGGACGTAGACCTCCGGCGCTCCCGACTCGTCCGAGGTGTAGGCTATCCATTTTCCGTCTGGAGAAAATTGAGCCTGCTGTTCGTTGAACTCCGTTTGCAGAAACGGAAATGGCTGCCGGTTCCCGGACATCGGTAACACCCACAAATTCCGTTTTGTTTTCGATTCGACTTTTTCATATAGAATGAACTGTCCGTCCGAAGACCAGTCGACGGGTACTTTCCACTCACTTGACTTGAGGAGCACTTCCTCATTCCCGACGCCGCTCGCAATCTTTTGATAAAGATTCCAAATGCCTTCGCGGTTTGAGCTGAAGACGATGCGGCTTCCAT